>CAZMPE010000375.1:617-3028 GCA_964567955.1 uncultured Phycisphaeraceae bacterium
TGGCCCGATGCACCCGATCCTTCGTTCGCTTGGGCTCGACCGGGACGAGCGCGTGCGCGGAAACGACGCGCCGGGACTGATCCGCGTGGAGAACCCCGCGACGCGCGAGCCGATCGCGTGGGTACGGCTCGACGATGCGCCGTCGTACGAGCAGACGGTGTCCGCCGCCGCCGATACGTTTGCGAGGTGGCGAGAAGTCCCCGCGCCCGTCCGCGGGCAGATCGTCCGGGCGATCGGCGACGAGTTCCGCAGGCACCGCGACACGCTGGGCGAGCTTGTCTCGCTTGAAGTCGGCAAGATCAGGGCCGAGGGCGTCGGCGAAGTCCAGGAGACGATCGACATCGCCGACTTTGCCGTCGGGCTTTCGCGCCAGCTCTACGGCAAGACCATGCCCAGCGAGCGTGCGCTTCACAGAGTCCAGGAACAGTGGCTGCCGCTCGGCCCCGTGGGCGTGATCAGCGCCTTTAACTTCCCCAACGCGGTGTGGGCGTGGAACGCCATGGTCGCGGCGGTGTGCGGTGACGTCGTGGTCTGGAAGCCGAGCCTGCTGGCGCCCCTGACCGCCATCGCGAGCAACGCGATTGCTGAACGCGTCGCGGCGTCCATGGGCCATCCCGGCGTGTTCCGCCTCGTGATCGGCGCCGACGACGTGGTGGGGGAGAGGCTCATCGCCGACCGGCGCGTGCCCTTGATCTCCGCGACGGGCTCCTGTCGCATGGGCAAAAGAGTGGGCGCCGTGGTCGCCGAGCGACTCGGGCGCTCGCTTCTGGAACTCGGCGGCAACAACGCGTGCATCGTCGATCCGACCGCAGATCTCGACCTCGCGCTCAAGGCGATCGTCTTCGCCGCGGTCGGCACCGCGGGCCAACGCTGCACCAGCACCCGCCGCCTCATCGTGCACGAATCGGTCGCAGACAAGCTGACCGCACGCCTCGTCGCGGCGTACCGCACCATCACGATCGGTGATCCCCTGAAGGAAGGGACGCTGGTCGGTCCTTTGATCAACGCCCGGGCCGTCGAGGGCTTCGAGCGGGCGGTGGGCGCGGCACAGTCCCAGGGCGGAAAGGTATTGATCGGGGGCAAGCGGGCGACCGTGCCGGGGCTGAACGGCCACTTCGTGCAACCCACGATCATCGCGGCCCCGGCGGGGAACCGGCTGCCCATCGCCCTAGAAGAGACCTTCGCCCCGATCCTGTACGTCTTCACGTACCGCGAACTCGACGAGGCGATCGCGCTCCACAACAGCGTCGACCAGGGCCTGAGCTCGGCAATCTTCTCGACCGACGTGCGCGTGACCGAGAGGTTCCTGGGCCCCTCGGGCAGCGACTGCGGCCTGGCCTACGTCAACACGGGTACCAGTGGGGCCGAGATCGGCGGGGCGTTCGGCGGGGAGAAGGACACGGGCGGGGGGAGGGAATCAGGGTCGGACTCGTGGAAGGCGTACATGCGCCGTCAGACGGCTACGATCCACTCGGGAAGGGAGTTGAAGCTTGCACAGGGGATTCGCTTTGAATGAGCCCAAAGTAGCCGATACGTTGGCCGAGGCTTGTGTTGCTCCGATCACCTCCGGGATGATCGTCGGGCTCGGAACCGGGCGGACCGCCTCTCGCGCGATCCTCGCGCTGGCCGACCGGGTGCGCGACGAGCACCTGGACGTCAAGTGCGTCTCGACCAGCCACGTGACCGACACGCTGGCCCGCGCGCACCAGCTCACGCTCGTCGATTTCACGCTGATGGAGCGCGTCGATTTCATGTTCGACGGCGCCGACGAGGTCGACGAACAGATGCGCATGCTCAAGGGCCAGCACGGCGCGATCGTGCGCCAGCGGATCATGGCCCGCGCCGCGGACAAGCGCGTCTACCTGGTGGACGAGCCCAAGGTCGTGGCCAGGCTCGGACAGCGTGCCGCGCTCTCGATCGCGGTCCTGCCCTGGGCGCTCGCGTCGATCCGCGCCGACCTGCGGAACATCGGGCTCAACGGCGTGGTCCGTCGGACGCTGGACGGGGGCCTGTTCTTCACCGACAACGCGTCGCTGATCCTCGACGTGAACGTGGGGGATCTCAACATCGAGCAGCTGGCCGAGGAGCTCGACCATGTCCCGGGCGTGATCGACCACGGCATCTATCTCGACGAGGCCGACGAGATCCTCGTGGGACAGGCCGACGGGCGCGTGCGCCGGATGGTTCGCCCGCGGGAATAGCGGCTACTGCCCCTGCGCCAGGCTGTACCCCTTCACCCCGTCGAAGGTCCGCAAGAGTTCGTACCCGCACACCGTGAATTTCTCGGCGATCTTGTCCAGGAGCGCCACGCAGCGCGACTGGCCGAAGCTCCCGGGCGCGATGCCGTCGCGCAGCTCGAACCGCACCCGGTAATAATCCACGCACTCGGTGTAGACGCTGCCCGTGGGCCA
>CAZMPE010000376.1:0-3017 GCA_964567955.1 uncultured Phycisphaeraceae bacterium
GACCGGGGCTCCCGATTGGATGACCAGGTCCGCTTCCCAGTACTTGTCACCGACGACCGCTGTTTCATCCTCGCGCGGTTCGCGGAGGGAGCTTTCGTCCGTCTTGTTGATGTACAGGGGCGAATGGGCCACAGCGCAGGCGTCGAGGATCGCTCGCACGCCCTCGCGGATGAAATCGTCCCCGACGTTGTGCCGGAGGGTCGTGAAGAACGCCACGCGCGCGCTCACGACGACACTCCGACGGCCCTCGGGACGGATCTGCACGCCTCGTCCGGCAGGTAGCCCAGTCGCGCCAGCGCCGGGCCGGCGATGTCGATGGCTCGCGGGGTGATGTCGATCGCGCCCGCCTGGGGGCTCTGCCGAGCGACCCGCCCGACGGCGAAGGCGCGAGCCACGGGCCTCGGCGGCAGGCCGAGGAATCGCTCGATCGCGGCGCACACGCCCTCGGCATGGTTGACGAGATCCTCGTAACGCACCCGCAGAACACGCGCGCCGGGGGCTTCGGCGAAGAACGCGTCGGCGGCGTCGACGCTCATGCGCCACTCCAGAAGCCCCCGTTCGATCGACCCGACGCAGAGGGGCAGCAGCCCTCCGTAGCCGTGTGCCGCGGCGTGCGCCTCGAGACATGGCCATTTGCTGTCCTCGCGGCCGTACCATCCCGCGGCGGCGGCAATGGACCGTGCCACTTCGCACCCGTGCCGCACGATATTGATGAAGACGGCTTCCGGGAAGAGGGCACGCAAGAAGGGAAGCCGGAAGTTGTTGATCGCGGTCTTCTCGACCACCAACGTGTTCGCCGGAGCGCCGATCCCCAGGCACTCGGCGACGCGTTCCCGGATGCGGGGTGTGGCGTCGGACGCGCCCAGCGAGACACGAGCGATGGCCGCGGAATGCTCTTCGAGTTTCCAGATGTCCCCGGCGGGGACCAGCGCGGCCCACATCTCCTGTTGATCGTTGAAGTAGCGCACGTCTCTGTACTTGGACAACAGCGTGCCGAGCACGGTTGTTCCGCTTCGGCCGCATCCGGTGAGAAAGGCGACCATCGCGTTCATGGTGTCGCGCCGCCTTTCACCGCCCGCTCGGCGCAGATCGTCATCGGCAGGCGGGCCACGCCGTAGAACGGGCGGACCCTGCTGCGATCCAGCATGACGAGGATCGGCCCGAGATTCTGGACTCGATCGTTGACGAACCCGCTCTCGGCGTTGTCCTCCGAGGGCACCGAGGTCCCCACGCCGAACGTGTACTTGTCGGGCCGCAGATTGAGTGTCAGGTCGAACCGGACGACGATCGATTCTCCGGCCGCCAGGTCCGGGAGCCGGACTTCCATCGATCGGGTGCCGGCGGCGAAGAGGATGTTGTTGAAACGGTCCACGATGTGCAGTCCGACCGCGGGGTCGTGTACATCCTGGATGGCTTCGACCAGAGCGTGGACGCAGAGTGTCCCGCCCATGTGCGCACGGAGCGTGTCGCGGCCGGAAGCGTCCGTGACGCGCACCGCCCGGACGACCGCATGGCCGGCTCCGAACCGGGTGGTGTTGTCCTTGGGGATGATGCAATGCCGGCGGACATCTTCGGCCCCGAGGCACGTGGAACCCGGCGTGATCTCGCGCTCCGGCGCGGCACGGGGCGGGCGAGCTGGTCCATACTTCGGGCGCTTCTGAAGGCTGGCCACGTACCGCTGGATGGTCTCGTTCGGCGGCCCTTCGTAGGCGACGGTCCCCTGTTCCAGGAGGATCGCGCGGTCGCACAGGTTGAGCACCGCCGCCTGATCGTGGCTTACGAAGAGCATGGTCATGCCCGCTTCAAGGAGTTGGCGGAGGCGCGTGGCGCACTTCTGCTGGAAGAAGACGTCGCCGACGCTGAGGGCCTCGTCGACGATGAAGACCTCGGGCCGGAAGCACGCGAACATCGAGAATGCGAGCCGGACACGCATGCCGGTGCTGTAGAGAATCACCGGACGGTCGAAGAAGGGGCCGAGTTCGGCGAACGCCTCGATCTCGGCCATGCGCTGGGGGGCGTACTGGGGAGGGAAGCCGAGGAGGCGTGCCGCGTTGATGATGTTGGCACGGCCGGTCATGAGCGGATGGAGGCCTGTGCCGAGTTCGATCAGGCTGAGAACGCGTCCGCGGATCTCGCAGGTGCCCGAGGTCGGGTGCAGGGCGCCGGTGATCATCTTGAGCAGCGTGCTCTTGCCCGCGCCGTTGGCGCCGATGATGCCGAGGCACTCGCCGCGCTCCACCTCGAAACCGATGTCCTGAACCGCCCAGAACTCCGTGTGCCGCTTGACGCGCCCGCCGGTGAACCACTCCACGAGGCGGTCGGCCGGCTTCTCGTAGATCTTGAATCGCTTCCCGAGGCCGCTGGCTCGGATCATGATCTCGGCGGGGCGCGGGGGCGAGGATTCGGCGGGTTCGCGCGCCTCGAACTCCGACGAGGGCCGGAGTGATGCGTCGGTGGTCGAATCGGGGTGTGCGGCGGGCGTGGGCATGCGACGAGAAGATGATAGTCGTTGCGTCAGGAGTGCCCGCGCACAACTTTGGCCGCGCGTCGCAGGACGCGCCGGATCAGGCCGGGTCCTCGGCGCGGTCCGCCGTCGATGTCCGTGACGCACTCGGGGACAACGCCGCCGCGGAAACCGGCTCCGCAGAGCGCGGCAATGAGTCTGGCCGCGTCCGGCGCCGCGAGCGATCGTTGAAAGGGGGTCGGCGCCGGATCCTTGCCCTGGCGGAGGTGCGCCCGGACGCGCGGGTCGTCGGCGGCGGAGAGGGTCGCGACGATCGGGCCGGCGAAACGCAGATTCGCGGGCGGGGACTCGGCGCGGGGTGTCGGGAAGGCCAGCAGCGTTTCGTGGCTGTCGCGTGTCCAGCCGTGCGCGAAGTCGGTCTCGGCGCACACCGCGTCGGCGAGCCGGCGGAGTCCATCGGGCGTGGCTCGTCCGGCGTTGATCAGGACGAGCGGCTCGACGGACCGGGGCGCGGGAGCGACGCGGGCGGCGGCGGCGCGGAAGTGGGCGATGC
>CAZMPE010000377.1:0-3015 GCA_964567955.1 uncultured Phycisphaeraceae bacterium
GCCGCGGGCCACGCGAAAGAGGCGGCCCCGCCGCCTCCGGCATCGCGAGGCGACGCACCAGCACATCGTCGATCCGCCGCTGGAGCGCGATATCGCCGGCCAGCGCCTCGTCGGCCGCGAGCTCGGCCTCGAACGCCGCACGCTCGCGGTCGTCCATGCGGCCGTCGAGGTACGCATCCAATCGCTCGGCGTGTCCCGGGCTGTCAGGCAAGGTCACCTCCTGGGGAACCGGCTCCGCCCGAGAGAATCTCGCGCATCCGCCTGCGTGCTCGTGAGAAATGGCTCATCGCGGTTCCTTCCGGGATGGCCAGGATCCGGGCGATCTCCGCGTGGGACAGCCCCAGCAGCGTACGGAGCAGCAGGCACTCCCGCGGCGTCTCGTCGAGTGTGAGCAGGGCCGCGACAACCGCGTCGTCGAAATCCGGCTGGTCGGCACGGACCCGGCCCTCGGGCGAGATGGCCGTCCGCATCCCCTGTTCCGGTGCACGCCGCGAAGCGTCGATCGCGACGGGGTCCACCGGCGAGGTCCGGCGGCGTGCATTCTTGCGGACTTGATTGCGGGCAACATTTCGTACGATCTCGCTCATCCAGGCGGTGAAGTTTGTTCCGGGCGTAAAGGACGAGAGCCGCTCGAGCCCGATGGCGATCGCGTCCTGCAGCACATCATCGGCCTCCGAGCGCCCGCCCATGACCGCCACCGCAACACACCACAATGCGTTCGAGGCGGGGCGCAGACGCTCCATGAACTCGGCGCGCGTCAACGGCGTGTCGTCTCCGGGACGCCGTCCGCTCCCACGAGGAGCCGCGCCGAGCCAGGATCGAGCCCGCATCCTCACTCCCATGTCCGCCGCGGGCCGTTTCATTGCGGGACAAGCCTCTTCCCGGATAGTTTCCGATCCGGCGGTCGCCGAAGGCTGAACGCAACGAACCGGGTTGCATCATCGTACCGCCCGACCCCCTGACCGTGCATCCACATCGGTCCTCCGGCCCCGGCCGGGCACGATCAAAAAAAGGCGACCGGCGAGATTCAACCGGCCGCCCACACTCTCGCGATTCAACAGCCCATGTCGCCGGCACCCGATGATCTTGCACGAGAACACCCCTCCTAGGGACGGGAATCGGGCGAGGAATCAGGCACCGCGGCCTCGGCCCTGGAAGGGGCCGGGTCCGTCAGCGTCGCTCGCGCGGGGACGCCGAGCCCGTGGACATACACCAGCCGGCCCCCGACGTGCCCCACGAAACCGATCCACGCGGCGACCCCCACCGCCGCAACCGTCGCGCCCGCCCCCAGCGCCACCCGCGCGCGCGGCCCGCGCCGATGCGTCAGCGCCGCGAGCACGCCGGGAACCAGCGGCCAGAGCCACGCCCGCGCCCCGCGCACCTCGTGCAGGTCGAGCGCCCGCAGCTGCTCCGGACCGGGCAGCGGCTCGGACGCGCGGATGGCCGCCGCCGCGTCGCGCCCCGCGCCCGCCGCCAGCCACAGCCCGAGCGACACCGCCAGGCACCACGCCACCACCGTCCAACGCAGCGTCGAGTTCCGGAACGCGCCCAGCGCAAACGCCGCCAGCAGCACGATCGACAGCGTCCCCATCGCGATCGGAAAATGCACAAGCATCGCGTGACGCGTGTTCGGTTCCGAGATGCTCTCCAGCAGCTGTTGCATGGTCCGGCTCCGAGCGCACCGCCACGACGACCGACCAGACGGGCGGGCTTGCGCGGCCGAGAGTGCGCGGTCGAGTTGGGCTCCGCCGACGGCGGGCCGACAGAAGATGTCGCGCCCACGCCCGGCCCTTGCAGCCTCACAGCGCCTTGTACAGCGCGACCGCCGCGATCAGCCCGATCGCGCCGCCCAGGTAGAACGGCGCCGCCGGCCCGTACGCGTCCCACAGCACGCCCGCGATCAACGACGCGGGGAAGAGACCGAGCCCGATGATCGTCGCGTTCAGGCCCAGCACCGTGGCGCGGATCTCTCCCGGCGCCAGGTCCGTCACCAGCGCCTTTTCCACCCCCTCCGTCAGCCCCATGTGCAGCCCGTACACGCCGAAGAGTGCCCACATCGCCAGCGCCGCGCTCGGCTCGTCCAGCAGAGTGACGGCCCCGAAACCAAGATACGTCAGGCCGTAGACCGCGTAACCGCCCACGAGAAACGCCTTGCGCCCGAACCGGTCCGAGAGCCGACCCGCCGGATACGCCGCGAGGAAGTACGTGACGTTGAACACGAGGTAGAGCAGGATCACGCTCGTCATCGAGAACCCCATCCCGCTGGCACGCAGGATCAGGAAGTGATTCGACGACGAACCCAGCGTGAACACGAACACGATCAGCAGGAACCACTTCAGCCGCCGCGGCAGGGCCTTCCACGCCGCGAGCGGCCGCAGGAACGGCCGCATCGGTCCCTGATCCGGCGCCGGCTCGCGCACGGCGAACAGGATCAGCACCGCGAGCAGGGCCGGAATGAGCGCGATCAGGAAGACGTACCGCAGATCGATGACGAACCACGCCAGCACGGCGAACGCAAGAGAGACGCCGATCAGCGAACCCAGTGTGTCCGCCGCGCGATGGATTCCGAACGCCGCGCCCCGCTTCTCCGCCGGCACGCTCTCGGCGATCAGCGCATCCCGCGGCGCCGTCCGCACGCCCTTGCCGAACCGATCCACGATCCGCGCGGCGAACACCCACGAAGCGGACAGAGCCAGATAGAGCAGGACCTTCCCCGCCATCGACGCGGCGTACCCGGCGATCGTCAGCGGCTTGCGCCGGCGCAGCCGGTCGGAGAGCGCCCCGGAGAACACACGCAGGATCTGGGCCAGGCTCTCCGCCACGCCCTCGATGACACCCACCGTCGTGACCGACGCCCCGAGCGTGCCGGTCAGAAAGAGCGGCAGCAGCGGATAGATCATCTCCGAGCTGACATCCGTCAACAGGCTCGCGATGCTCAGGATCAGGAGATTGCGGCTGCGGAGGAACACGCGGCCGGACACTGTACCGTGCGCCCGGACACCGGACCGTGCGCCC
>CAZMPE010000378.1:0-3014 GCA_964567955.1 uncultured Phycisphaeraceae bacterium
TCGGGCGCGACGACGATGCCGAGGCCGCGGCGGCAACCGCTGTTCTCGACGCGATCAAGAGCCGACGCGTCCTCGCCCTTCATCCGAACCTTGACGCCGGACGCAACGGAACGCTGCGCGCACTCGAAGCGCGCGCCTCGTCTGTCCGTCTCATCACCCAACTGCCGCGGCCGCGCTTCGTCGGCCTGCTCCGCCGCCTCGCGGGCACGCGCGGACTGATCGTCGGCAACTCCTCCGCCGCACTCATCGAGGCCGCGGCCCTCCGCGTTCCTGCCGTTGACATCGGCCCCCGCCAGGCCGGGCGCGAGCACGCCGCCAACGTCGTCCATGCCGCGGACGAATCCGCCCCCGCCGTCCGCATCGCGATCGACCGGGCCCTTGGCCTGGACCTCGCCGCCATGACTCATCCTTATGGCGACGGGTCCGCCGGACGGCGGATCGCGGGCTTGCTGTCCGCGACCGATCCACGCGATCCGGCCCTCCTCCGCAAGCGTTCGAGTTATTAGACCCGGGAGTCAGCCGCCGGCCGCCTCCGAATGCCCACCGAATCCGGCGCCGGCAACCCCGCCAGTTTGCCGATTCGTTGCACCCCCACCAAAGCCCAACGTCCCAAATGCCGATCGTCCCCGGAGCAAGCGATTACCGCCCCGGAGGCCGAGAATGAGCACGACGACAGCACAGCGCGAGCAGCTGGTGGCCGATGCGATCCGCGAGATCAGCCACATCGCCACGCTGCCCGAGATCACACTCAAAATCGTCGAGCTCGTCGAGAGCCCCAAGAGCACAGCCCACGACCTGCACAAGGTCATCGCCAACGACCCGGCCCTGTGCAGCCGCATCCTCAAGGTCGTCAACTCCTCCTTCTACGGGCTCCCCGGCCAGATCGGCTCCATCAACCGGGCGATCGTCATGCTCGGCCTCAACGCCGTCAAGAACATCGCGATCGCGGCCAGCCTCGCCAAGCTCTTCCGCGGCGGCGACCTCGCCCCCGGTTTCTCGGCCCGCGCGCTCTGGATGCACTCGGTCTCCGTCGCCGCCACCTCCAAGGTGCTGGCGGACAAGCTCGGCATGGCCTGCGGCGACGAGGTCTTCCTCGCCGGTCTCATGCACGACATCGGCCTGATGGTCGAGATGCAGTACGACCGCGCCAAGCTCGTCGAGGTCATCCAGAGGGTCGGCGGCGACGCCAACGGCGTCCCGGCCTGCGGCATGCTCGAGGTCGAGGAGGCGGTCTTCGGCGCCACGCACCAGCACTTCGGCGCCGCCCTCTGCCAGAAGTGGAAGTTCCCCAACAGCTTCCAGCTCGTCACCGGGCACCACCACGCCCCGCTCGAGCTTCCCAGCGACTCGCGCACGCTCCCCAGCCTCATCTACATCGCCGACCGCCTCGTCGCCGGGCTCGGCACCAGCTTCCGGCTCGACATCCTCTCGACGGACATAGGCCCGGAGGTACGAGATCACCTCAAGCTCACTACCGACAAGATCGAAGAAGTCCGAGCCTCGCTCCCCGAGCACCTCAAGAGCGTCGAGGGCATGCTCTCCTGATCAAACCGCGTCCGGAGCGACGGACGCGAAAACGAACTCTCTCTTTCTCCCTCCGGGCGGCCGCGTGAAAGCGTGGCCGCCTTTTTTCAACGCGCCAGCCGCGACCGCCACCGATCGACCGCCTCGTGGTGCGTCAGGTCGTACCGCAGCGGCGTGATCGTGATGCACCCCTCGAGCAGCCCGGCGACGTCCGTCCCCTTGTCCGTGGCCTGGAAGTCCAGCCCGTGCCCGGTGGCCCAGTAGTACGCTTCGCCGCGCGGGCTCTCCCGGCGTTCGAACGAATCCACCAGCCCGTGCGTGTTCATCGGGCAGACCCGGATCGGCGGAGTGGGGCCTTCGGCCTCCGTCAGCGGCACGTTGATGTTCAGGCACTCGTGCGGCTGCGGCAGCCCGCGCGCGATGATCGCCTCGATCGCCCGGCGCGCGTGGCGCGCCGCGACGTCGAACCTCGCCCGCCCCGAACCCATGTAAAGGCTCACCGCGATCGCCGGCACGCCCAGGAACGCCGCCTCCAGCGCCGCCGCCACCGTCCCCGAATAGATCACGTTCACGCCGCAGTTCGCGCCGGAGTTGAGCCCGGACACCACCAGGTCCGGCCGGCTCCCCTCGCCGAACCGCTCCGGCCACAACCGGCTGATCGCCAGCTTCACGCAATCCGCCGGCCGCCCGTCCACGGCAAGACCCGTCACCCGCCCTTCCGCGGCGAGCGACTCCTCCTGCACCATCAGCGGCTCGTGGAACGTCACCCCGTGGCTCGTCGCCGATTGAACCGTCAGCGGCGCGATCGGAAGGATCGCGCTGCGCGGCGAGCGGCTGACCGCCCCCGCCGTCTTGTCCATCAGCGGCCCGCCGAAAAAGCCGGAGGTGTCCGCCAGCGCCTCGTACAGCGCCCCGATCCCCGGCGCACGTATTCCGTCGTCATTCGTCAGCAGGATCCGCATGGCCCAAGCGTAGGGGGCGAACCCGCCACAACCGCACCCTCCCCCGGCCGAGTCTACAGTCGCGATCACCGTAGACTGAGCCAAAGGGACCACCATGCACCTCTCGCCTCCCCCCTTCAACACCGTCCTCGACGCCGTCGGGCGCACCCCCCTCGTCCGACTCAACAAGGTCGTCGACGCCCGCTGCGCCACCGTCCTCGTCAAGTGCGAGTACATGAACCCCACCGGCTCCATCAAGGACCGCATGGCCCTGCACATCCTCAACGAGTCCGAGCGCCAGGGCCTCATCCAGCGCGGCGGGACGATCGTGGAGAACACCTCGGGCAACACGGGCCTGGGCGTCGCCATGTGGGCCGCGGTCAAAGGCTACCGCTGCGTCTTCACCATGCCCGACAAGATGTCGCTCGAAAAGGTCAACATGCTCAAGGCCTTCGGGGCCGAGGTGGTCATCACGCCCACCGATGTCCCCGGCGACTCGCCCCAGCACTACGTCGAGACGGCCAAGCGCATCGCGCGTGAAACGCCCGG
>CAZMPE010000379.1:0-3002 GCA_964567955.1 uncultured Phycisphaeraceae bacterium
CGCGTCGCCTGCCGGACCACACCCGTGGGCGAACACCAGGTCGCCGGAGGAGTCTGTGCCGGCCACGAACAGCCTGAAGTGCGACAGCCGCACGCCCCGGTAGATCGCCACGTCGCCCGCGATCGGCGCGGCTCCCTCGCCGGCGAATTCGTCCGTCAGGTCGCGGAACAGCCATTGGCCCCGCACGTCCCGTTCCCACGTGACCACGTGCCCGTCGGTCGCCACGCCCGCGACGACGTACGTCGAGGTCGAGGCATCGAGCTCCTGGATCTCGACGTTCGTCAGCGGCTTGCCGCCCGCCCGGGCGATCAGGTCCAGCGAGTACCACACGTCCGGGAAGCCCCCTCCCTCGGGGTACGAGTGGTGGTAGAGGATCGGCCTGCCCGAGTCGTCGAGCGTGACCGTGACCGTCTGCGCCAGCGTCTCCACGTTCAGCGGCAGGAACGCCCGGGCGCCCATCGCCAGGCGAGCCAGCACGGCGCCGCCCGAGTCGCGCACGCTTTCGCCGGTCAGCGTGAAGTCTTCCTGCAGTGAGAGCACCGCGATGTTGCCCGTGGCGCTGTCGGTCAGCAGCACGCGGTTGAGCGCGTAGGTGGGGAATTCCGACGTGAGCGCGACGCGCCACGTTCCGCTCGTCACCGCGTCGCGTCCGCCCAGGTCGTACGCCCGCGCGTCGTAGAGGGAGAACGTGCCATCGTGCCGCAGGTCGAGCACGAACGACGAGGCGCCGGACGTGCCCGCCCCGAAGAACTCGGCGCCCGCGTCCTCGCTCACCGCCAGCCCGCGGTACAGCCCGCGGACGAACTGCGAGCTGTTGTCGAGGTTGAACGTCGTGCCCGCGCCGCCGATCCCCGCGAGAATCTGCCCGTCCGAACTGTCCAGATCGGCGACCAGAGCGACCGTGTTGTGCGACGGGTCGTCCGCGTTGACCGCGATGAAGATCACCTCGCCGGTGTCCAGCACGATCTTCCCGTCGTTCGAGAGGCTCACGATGTCCTTCTCGACCGCCGCCTCGCCCCCGACCGACCACGACACCGCCGTCGGCTGCTGCTGCGAATCAAGGATGAAGCTGAACCCGCCCGGCACGACGTCCATGCCCGACGCCGTGATCCGCACGGCGCTGAACTGGTACGAGCGCTCCCAGTCCGCCGCCAGCGCCGTCGGCTTCTCGATCATCCACAGGTCGGTCCTTCCCGTCCCGAGCAGCGTGGCGTACTCGGTGCTCAGGAATCCCAGGCCGTAGCCCTGGCTGCTGAAGGGGTTGGCGCCGGCCTGTCCCGTGATGGCCGGCTCGCCGTCGGCCGCCGTCACCGTCATGATCCCGCCGGGCCCGAGCGTCGCGTGATCGAACGGGAGCGACCCCGTCGCTGCCGCCTGTCCGAACGCCGCGTACATGAGTGAGCCGGTCACCGAGCCGTCAGGGTTCAGGACACCCTCGCCCCACTCGAGCGTCGCCGGACCCTCGCCCGTGGTCATCAGGCCCACAAACGCAAAGTCGCCGGCCAGCAGCGCACGCGCCTCCAGCCGTTCGGCGAGCACGGGGTTCGAGACTCCGGAAGCGGATCGACGAGTGTTCATGAATCGCTCCAACCAGATGTGACCACGCCGGCCCCGCGCCGCTACAGAGCGCGTGCGGACGCGCAGGACCGCCCCGGCCCGAGTCAGAGACCGTTCGAACGACATCGGCCGCGGGTTTCCCCCCTCGATCGTGCCTCCGGTGGAAGTCTCCGCGGTTCGGGTCCCCAAAAAATGAAGAACGGCCCGGCGATCGCCGGGCCGTTCAGAACACACGACATTCCGTCAGAGCGAAGTCTTACTTCGCCGCTTCGGGGTGCTCGGCCGTCCGCGAGGAGGGCGCAAAGCTGAAGCCCTGCCCGCCGACCGAGGCCTCGGCCATCAGCCCGCCCTTGCCCTGCACGAACACGACCACGCCCTTGGAGTAGTCGGCCGCGCTCGCGGCGCCCGACTTGATCGCGATCGCCGACACGTCCGCCGTCAGGCTGAACTTGCCCTTCTTGAACGTGTCCATCTGCGCGGGCGTCAGGAACACCACCAGTTCGCTGAAGGTCTGCGCGCCGGCCTGAAGGCCGATCGAGCCCTTGGTCACGTCGGCAAAGCCGATGAACTTGCCCGTCTCGTACACCTCGCCACGCCCGTACGCACCGCCGGCGATCAGACCGGCCTTGCCCACGTCGGGGAAGATCGCGTAGCCCACGCTGCGGTCGAGCAGGCCCTGCAGCGTCGGGTCGGCGCCCTTGAAGCTCGACAGCGCGCCCCGCGCGTCGTACGTCAAAGCCTCTTTGCTCGCCTCGCTCTTGGGCGTTGTCGAGCACGCGCCGATCACCGACGCCAGACCAACGCCCGCCGCCAAAACAAGCAACTTCGCGTTCATGAAAAACCTCCTCTGTGCGCGCCACGCGGCAGACTCCCGCCTCGTCACGCACAAGAACATGGTAGGCGATCGCCATCCCTTCTTTCTTGCAACGACCATCGCACACCGCAGCCGCGTATGTCCTCTTCTCCTCTTCCCCTGTTCAGTTGTTCACTCGTTCACTTGTTCACCTCCCCACCTCCGCATCCCCCCGCCTTCCCCTACCATCCCCGCCCATGCCAGAGGTTTCCATTGATCCCGTCGCCGTTCTCGCCGACCGCTTCCGCGCCGCCATCGGTGCCGCTTTCGACCTCCCCGGCGAGATCGACCCGCTCATCACCGCCAGCAAGCAGGCCGACCTGGGCGACTTTCAATGCAACGCCGCGATGCCGCTGGCCAAGCGCCTGAACCAGAAGCCCCGCGACGTTGCCGCCGCCATCGTGTCGAAGCTCGACGTCTCCGGCGTCGCCGAGCCCGTCACCGAAAAATCGATCGCGGGTCCCGGCTTCATCAACATCCGCCTCGAAGCCGCGGCCCTCGCGCGTCTTCTGGGCGCGCTCGACTCGCCCTCGCTCGGCCTCGACAAGGCCTCGACGCCCGAGGACTTCATCCAGGGCGTCGCCTTCCGGGC
>CAZMPE010000380.1:0-2977 GCA_964567955.1 uncultured Phycisphaeraceae bacterium
CTCGGAGGAGTATGTCCCGCCGCACTTGGCGAGGTACGGGAGGCCGTCGGCGCGGGCGCGCTCGGTGATGAGCGCGGCCTCGGCGTGGGCGGTGTGGTCTTTCCAGAGCCAGGCGTGCGCGGCGGGGTCGTCCTTGAACTCGTCGAGCATGGCCAGCGGCGTGCCGGCGCGATCGACGGGGATCGGCGTCGAGCCGGTCGTGTCGACGCCGATGCCGACGATGCAAGAGGGATCGAAGCCGGGGCGATCGCCCGCGGCGCGCAGGGCGGCGGGTACGCAGCGGGAGAGGCCGTCGAGGTAGTCGGCCGGGTTCTGGCGTGCAAGGTGGGGGTCGGCGGGGTCGAGGATGACCCCCGATTCGCCGGAGCGGTAGTCGGCGACGGCGGTCGCGATCTCTTCTCCGGTGCGGGCATCGACCACCAGCGCGCGAACGCTGCCGGTTCCGAAGTCCACTCCGATCGCGAAAGCCGGGGCTTTGCCCACGTTCAGATCGTCTCCGTTGGCCCGGTTCGATGGGGACGAGGAACGCCCGGGTGCCAGCGCGGTCCAAAGCCAGTATAAATGGAGGGCGGTGGTCGGTCCTTTCCCGCCTCTTCATGGAGAACCGCAGATGCACGTCGGCACGAAGCGGGGTCGGTTCGGTCGGACGCTGGTCGCGACGGCCCTCGTCGCGGCGGGATTGAGCGCGTGCGAGAAGACCCCCGCCCCGGCGGCCGGAGCGCCGAGGGCGGCGGTGGTGGGGTTCAGCCAGATCGGCGCGGAGAGCGGCTGGCGGACGGCGAACACGGAGTCGATCAAGGGCGAGGCGGCCAAGCGTGGGATCGAGCTGAAGTTCTCCGATGCGCAGGGCGAGCAGGAGAACCAGATCCGGGCGATCCGCTCGTTCATCCAGCAGAAGGTGGACGTGATCGCGTTCGCGCCGAAGACCGAGGACGGCTGGCAGCAGGTGCTCGAGGAGGCGAAGCGCGCGGGGATCCCGGTCGTTCTGACCGATCGCGTCGTGAAGGTCGATGATGAGTCGCTCTACGCGACCTTCATCGGCTCGGACTTTGTCGAAGAGGGGCGGCGGGCGGCGGAGTGGCTGGCGGCGAAGACGGGCGGGAACGCGAAGATCGCGGAGCTTCAGGGGACGCCCGGATCAGCGCCGGCGATCGACCGCAAGAAGGGGTTTGAAGAGGCGATCGCGAAGTACCCGGGGATGACGATCATCAAGAGCCAGTCGGGGAACTTCGAGCGAGGCAAGGGGAAGGAGGTCTTCGAGGCCTTCCTGCGTTCGCCCGAGGGGCCACAGATCACGGCGCTGTACGCCCACAACGACGACATGGCGCTGGGGGCGATTCAGGCGATCGAAGCGGCGGGGAAGAAACCGGGACAGGACATTCTGATCGTGTCGATCGACGGGGTGCGCGACGCCTTCCGGGCGATCCTCGACGGAAAGCTGAACTGCACGGTGGAGTGCAATCCGCTGCTCGGGCCGCAGCTCTTTGACGTGGTCGAGAAGTTGCGCCGGGGCGAGACGGTGCCGAAGTGGATCCAGACCGAGGAGGGCGTCTTTGACCAGTCGCGGGTCACCGCCGAGGTCGTCGCGAATCGGCAATACTGAGGCACCGTGAACGCCGACCCTCCGGTTCCCGCCGCCGCGCCGCTGCTGACGGCGCGCGGGCTCGTGATGGACTTCCCCGGTGTGCGCGCGCTCGACGGCGTCGATTTCAGCGTGCGCGCGGGCGAGGTCCACGGCCTGATGGGGGAGAACGGGGCGGGCAAGAGCACGCTGATCAAGATCATCAACGGGCTGCACCGGGCGGGTGCGGGCACGATGACTCTCGCGGGGCGGCCCTGCCGGCCGCGGTCGGTGCGCGAGGCGGAGCGGGCGGGGATCAGCACCGTCCATCAGGAGGTGGACCTGATCCCGACGATGACGATCGCGGACAACATCGGCCTCGGGCGCGCGTCCCGTTTCGGGTTCATCAGCCGACGCGCTGTGCGCCGGCGGGCGGAGGCGGCGCTGGCTCGGCTTGGCCTGCGCCTCGACGTGACGCGGACGCTGGGCGAGCACCCGATCGCGCGCCAGCAGATGGTGGCCATCGCCAGGGCGCTCGACACCGACGCGCGGGTGCTGATCCTCGACGAACCGACGTCGAGCCTCGACGCGGATGAGGCGGCGGGACTGTTCCGGGTGCTGCGACGCCTGCGCACCGAAGGGATGGGGATCGTCTTCGTCACGCACTTCCTCGAGCAGGTGTACGCGATCGCCGACCGGATCACGGTGCTGCGCAACGGCGTACGCGTGGGTGAGTGGCCGGTCGCCGAGTTGTCGCGGGCCGCGCTCGTCGAGGCGATGACCGGGCGGCGGATGGACGAACTGCCGCGGATCGAGCGGCGGACGGACTCTCCGGCCGGGCCGGAGGCGCTGACGTTCAGGGGTGTCGGGCGCTCGCGGGCCATTGCGCCGACGAGCGGGACGGCGCGCGCGGGGGAAGCGATCGGTTTCGCGGGGTTGCTGTGATCGGGGCGGACGGAGTTGGCCCGATTGATCTTCGGCGCCGATGTGCCCGACGCGGGCGAGGTGCGGGTGAAGGGCGAGCGGATCCGGCGCGGCTCGGTGCGCGACGCGATCGCCCATGGCGTGGCGTTCACGCCCGAGGATCGCAAGGCCGACGGGCTCATCCTCGACCTGACGGTCCGGGAGAACATCGCGCTGGCGCTGCAGGCGCGCCGGGGGCCGCTCAAGCCGGTCCGGCGGGCCGAGCAGGACCGCCTCGCGGACCACTACATCCGTGCCCTGAGGATCACGACGCCCGGGCCGGAGACTCCGGTGGCGAACCTGAGCGGCGTGAACCAGCAGAAGGTGCTCCTGGCACGCTGGCTGGCGATGCAGCCGCGGATCCTGATCCTCGACGAGCCGACGCGCGGCATCGACGTCGGCGCGCGGGCGGAGATCGAGTCGTTGTTCGCGGGCCTGCGGGAGCAGGGCCTC
>CAZMPE010000381.1:0-2962 GCA_964567955.1 uncultured Phycisphaeraceae bacterium
GGAAGGGGCCGGCCCGGGACACCCGCCGCCGGGCACGATCGCTTACAGGCTCAGGACCAGCCGGGTCGGATCCTCGATGCAGTTCTTGACGTGCAGCAGGAACGTCACCGACTCGGCGCCGTCGATCAGTCGATGGTCGTACGACATCGCGAGATACATCATGGGTCGCAGCGCCATCTGGCCGGACCCGGGCGGGTGCTCGATCGGGCGTGTCTTGATCGCGTGCATGCCGAGGATGCCGGTCTGCGGGCTGTTGAGGATCGGCGTGGACATCAGCGAGCCGAAGACTCCGCCGTTGGAGATCGTGTAAGTCCCCCCTTGCAGGTCCGCCA
Source organism: uncultured Phycisphaeraceae bacterium (assembly GCA_964567955.1). GTDB lineage: Bacteria > Planctomycetota > Phycisphaerae > Phycisphaerales > UBA1924 > CAZMPE01. The sequence goes on from CAZMPE010000381.1 coordinate 333, forward strand.
GCGAGAGTTCACCCGTGCGGGCCCTCTCGGCGAGGTCCGCGATGCCGAGTTCGATCTCGCTGATCGACAGCTTGTCGCAGCCGCGAAGCACGGGCACGGTGAGCCCCTTGGGCGTCGAGACGGCGATCGCAATGTCGTAGAAATCGTGGTACTCGACCTCGGGAGCGCCGGAGTCGCCGACCACGATCGAGGCGTTGACCGCGGGAACGGCCTTGAGCGCGCTCACGGCGGCCTTGACGAAGAAGGGCATGAAGCCAAGGCCGGTGCCGTAGGCCTTCTCGAAAGACTCCTTGTACTTCTTGCGGAGGGCGATCACGGCGGACATGTCCGCTTCGTTGAACGTCGTGAGCATCGCCGTCGTCTGCTTGGCCTCGACGAGTCGCTCGGCGATCCGCGCACGCAGCGGGGTCATCTTGACGCGTCGGCTCGGTCGCTCGGGGTCGTTGTCGTGGATGATGGACGGCGCACGCGGGACAAGGCCGCGCTGCTCCGCGGCCTCCGTCGTCCCCGCGTGCTCGCCCACGCGCGCCGGGAGGAGGGGGCCGCCGGTACGAGAGCGGTCCGCCGGCTGCCCGCCACCCGGGTCCGCCTTCTTCTCCCGAGCCGGTGAGGAGTTCGCCGGACGGGCGGGTTGAGCGGGGGCGGCGGCCGACTCGTCAATGACGCCGACGACGGATCGGATGGCGACCTGCTCGCCGACCTGGGCACGGACCTCCTTGAGCACCCCGGACGCCGGTGCCGGGATCTCGGCGGTGATCTTGTCGGTCTCGAGATCGAGGACGGTCTCATCGCGATTCACAAAGTCACCGACGTTCTTGCGCCAGGCGGCGATCACGCCGTGGGTGACGGACTCGCCGACTTCGGGGATGACGATATTGGTTGACATGCGGGTTCCTGCGAGGCACGGGCGACGGGATCATGGGCTGCTGTCGCCGGATGTTCTGAAGTGCGCGGACCGATTCAGGATATGGGGCGCCGGCTCTTGGTTGCCGCCGGAGCGTGATGGGGCGGTGCCGTCGCCGCCGGGGCGGCGGAACCGTGGGCCTCGGGTTTCGCGGGCTTCTCGGGCATCGGGCCGCAAACCGAGTCGGTGAGCGCCTCCTGCTGGACCTTGAAGACCACCTTCGGCCCGACGCCCACCGACGCGCTCTCGGGCCTGCCGATGTACCCGAGCTCGACCCCGAGTTCCGTGCGGAACCGATCGGCGAGAAAGAGATACGCGCCCTGATTGCGGCACTCTTCCTGCAACCAGATTCGCGGTGCCGCGGCGGGGTACTGCCTCAGAATGCCGCCGATCAGTTCGGCATCGAAGGGGTACAGCTGATCGATGCGGATGATCGCGGTATCGGTGCGGCCGTTGGCGTCGCGCCGGACCATCACGTCGTGAGAGATCTTTCCCGTTGAGAAGAGCAGCCGCGTCACGCTCCGGCGGTCCCACTCTCCCGAGAGGAACTTGGGGTCGTCGAGCGCATGCTCGAAGTGCCCGGTGGTGAGGTCGTCGATGGTGCTCGTGGCGGTGCGCAGGAGGCTCTTGGGGGTGAGCACGATCAGCGGCGTGCGGGTCTGCTGCTTGAGCTGACGCCGGAACATGTGGAAGCACTGTGCGGCCGTCGACGGGCAGACGACCTGCATCTTGTTGTTGCCGCACAGCTGGAGGAATCGCTCGGGCCTCGCCGAGGAGTGCTCGGGGCCCATGCCCTCCTGGCCCTGAGGCAACAGGAGCACCATGCCCGACCAGCGGTGCCACTTGATGTCGCCCGACGCGATGAACTGGTCGGTGATGATCTGACCGCCGTTGCAGAAGTCGCCGAACTGAGCCTCCCACATGACCAGCATGTCGGGATCGCAGAGCGAGTAGCCATAGTCGAAGCCCATGACGGCGAACTCCGACAAGGGAGAGTCGTGCGCGCAGAACTGCGCCTGCCGCCCCCCGCGGCCGGCCGGCGGGCGCATGTGGTTCAGGGGCATGTACTCGGCCTGCGTGTGGTAGTCCCGGATGATCGCGTGTCGATGGCTGAACGTGCCTCGACTGCTGTCCTGCCCGGACAGGCGGATCGGGTGCCCCTCCAACAGCAAAGTGCCCCACGCGATGCTCTCGGCGTCCGCGTACGACAGCCGGCGCGTCTTCGGCAACGCGGCGCGAGCATCAAGAATCGGGCGCAGCTTGGGGTTCGGTGTGAACCCCTCCGGCGTCCTGCCCAGGGCGGCGCAGACTTCTTCGATCATCTCGATGGGCACGCCCGTCGGGACGGGAGCGAAGGAATGCGTGCGAGAGACGCGCGACCAGAGGCCATCGCCCGGTTCTCGGGAGGGCGGCGCGGGGCTCCGGCGGGCGGAGTCCTGCGCGGCCTCGATCTCGCGGGTGGCGACGCGGGCGATCTCCTCAACGTCGGTCTGCGACAGATCGTTCCGATCGACGAGGGCCTGCCCATAGCGCGTGGCGACCGTGGCGTGCTGCGCGATCAGCCTCGTCATGACCGGCTGCGTGAAGCTGGCCTCATCCTGCTCATTGTGCCCATGGCGGCGGTAGCAGAGCAGGTCGATGAAGACGTCCTGGCCGAAGCGCTTGCGATAGTCGACGGCGAACCTCGCGGCGGCCACGGCAGCCTCGGGGTCCTCACCGTTCACGT
>CAZMPE010000382.1:0-2942 GCA_964567955.1 uncultured Phycisphaeraceae bacterium
TCGTGCATGGGGAGGGCGATGTTCTCCGCGAGCGTCATGGAATTGAAGAGGGCGCCGGACTGGAAGAGGATCCCGAAGCGCTTGCGGACTTCGTTGCGACCCTCTTCGTCGATGGTGGCGAGGGGCTGACCGAAAAGTTCAATCTCGCCCTTGTCCGGAATGAGCGATCCGATGAGGTGCCGCAGAAGCGTGCTCTTGCCGCACCCCGAACCACCCATGATGACCATCGTCTCGCCCGGCATCACGTCGAGGTCAACGCCGTCGAGCACGGCGCGATCGTCGAAGATCTTGGTTACGCCGCGGCAGGAAATGACGGGAGTAGTACTCATGGCGACGGGATCGATCGCTTACTTCTTGTCATCCTTCGGCGCTTCTTCTCCCCCGGTATCCGTGGGTGGCGCCGGGGGCGCGGGCGGCGGCGGCAGGGCCGGGCTATCGGGCGGGAGGAGCGCCGGCACGGCGTGCGCCGGGTAGACCTCGATTCGCTCCTGTCCCGGGCTGGCGGCGTAGAGATTCACGATCGGAATGGCCGTCTGCTTGTCCGGACCCTGCCGTGCGCTGTGCGTGTTGTCGATCTGCACAATAAGGAGAACCCAGCCGTTCTCAAACTCGACCGGGATCGGGATGAGATCCTGCCGGCCCTGAAAGTCCTTCATCGCGGCGCCAACGGTCATGAGGCGCTGCCATGCCTCAACAGGACTGTCCGGCACGCGCTTGAAGGCCCCGTACTTGGCTTTGACGGCCTCGTGGAAGGCGACCAGGTCTTCGTCGCGCATGCGCTCCTGGGCGCGCGCCGAGAACATGGCGCGGATCTTTGAAACGTCACCCTGGTCCATCGCGACCAGCGCTTCGTTCGCGGGCTTGACGAGCGGCGTACAGGATGCCGATCCAGATCATCGAAAAGAGAAGGCCCAGGACAATCCCGGTGATGGCAAGCCCCGTGCCCCCCACGCGCCCGCGGGAACGGTTGATCCCGACAAGGCTCGTGATTCCGAAGATGGTGGCCAGCACCCCGATGCCCGGCACAACGCAGACCAGGCCGCACACCAGCGACAGGATCGCCATCACGCTCGTGCGCCGGGGTTCGAGCGCGATCTCGTCGCCGAATTCCTGACTGTCAAAGTCGTACTGTGCCATGGCGGAAGCATATCGGATCCGGCGGCGTGCGAATGGGGGCGGCTTCGAAAGCCCGGTGCTCAGGGCATGGACGCACGCAGGGCATTCGCGGCCAGGGCGACGGCCGCCGCACCCTCGATCACCTCCCGTTCCGTGGTCTCGCGCGAGAGGCTGAAGCGAAGGGACCCGTGGGCGTCCGCTTCCGGAACGCCCATCGCCAGGAGCACGGGCGACGGATCAAGAGATCCGGAAGAGCATGCCGCCCCGGCGCTGGCGCACACGCCCCTCTCGCTCAGGCGCAGCAGCAGGGCCTCGGCCTCGAGGCGTGGGAAGGCGATATTCGTGGTATTCCACAGGCGGCGGCGGTCGGCCTCGGCGGCGAGTGGAGGATCAGCAGGTCCGTTGACGCGGGCGCCGGGCACGTTCGCGAGAACCGCCGCCTCGAACATGTCGCGCAGCGACGCCGACCGTGCTCGGGGCGCGGGATCCGCGAGCCACTCGAGCGCCTCTCGGGCCGCCACCCCGGCACCGATGATCCCGGGTACGTTCTCGGTGCCGCCCCGGCGTCCGAGTTCCTGCGTTCCACGAAGGTGCGGCCGCAGGCGCACCCCGGGGCGAACCCACAGGGCGCCAACGCCCTTGGGCCCGTGGAACTTGTGCGCTGAATACGCCAGCAGGTCGCAGCCGATGCCGCCGAGCGAGTGGTCGCCGGCGCCGATGTTGGCGGGCAGTTTTCCCACCCATTGCACGCCGTCGCACAGAAACGGGACGCGCGCTTCGCGGCAGAGCGCGCCGATCTCCCGCACCGGCTGAATGGTCCCCGTCTCGTTATTCGCCCACTGCACCACCACCAGCGCCGTTGTCGGGCCCAGGCACTCACGCAGGGCGCCGGCGTCCGCAACGCCATCCCGGGAAACGGGCAGCCATCGAATCCTGGCCGCGCCGGTCTCCTCGAGTTCGGCGAGCAGGTCGCGCACCGCCGCGTGCTCAACCTTGATCGAGACGATCTCCGGTGTGCCGTGGGGCGGGGTGCTCTTTCGGGCGTTCAGCACCCCGCGAACGGCGAGGTCGATCGCTTCCGTCCCGCCGGATGTAAGTACCACGTCCTTTGCGCGGGCGCCGATGAGGCGTGCGAGGCTCGCGCGGGCCAGTTCGATCCGGGCGCGAGCATCCTGGCCCAGGCGATGGACGCTGGAGGGGTTCCCCCAGTGATCGCGGAGTGCGCCCGTGACGGCCTCGATCACGTCGGGGGTTGGCCGGGTCGTTGCGTTGTTATCGAGGTTGATGACGAAAAGGCTAGCCGCGGCGCGGGGGGGTCGTCAGGGTTCGATCGCCAGGGGCGCGGCGTCTTCTCCCGGCCCGCGGCCGACGAGCACGTGCGCGATCACGTCCTGAACCTGGTGACCGACGGCGTCCTCGCCGTGTCCCACGATCCGCATGGCGCTCAGGATTCCGTAGCCAAGCCCGATCTGGATGAGGGCCCAGGCCACGATCTCCGGGCTGAAGCGCTCGGTAACCTTGTTTTCCTGCTGGGCACGCCTGACTTCACGCGTGACAAAGGCGTGCAGGTCGGCGATGTGCTTGCGGACGGCGTCGCGGATCTTGGCATCGTCCACTTCGGTGATGGCCTGGAGAATCACCCGGTACGTGGCGCGCCCGCGAAGGCTGACCATCGGGTTGCCGCTCAGAAGGCGCCGGAGCCGTTCCGCCGGGTCCTTGGCGGACGAGAGTTGGTCGTCCCATTGCCGGATGGTCCGGTCCGCGGCCCGATCCACAAGGGCGGCGAAGAGGTCGCGCTTGCTCTCAAAGTGCCGGTAGATGATGGG
>CAZMPE010000383.1:0-2928 GCA_964567955.1 uncultured Phycisphaeraceae bacterium
TCACCAAGGAGCAGGAGAAGCGGCTCAAGAATGTCGCCAACCTCAAGACCATGCGGTCGACGACCAGCGAGGGGTCGGCCCAGGTGACGCTGGAGTTCTACCTCGGCGCCGACATCGGCCGCGCGATGCAGGAGGTTTCCGATTCGCTGCGCCAGGTCCCCTCCTATCCCGCGGACGTCGACGAGCCGACGATCAAGGCCGCCGACGGCGCCTCCGAGAACGCCATCGCGTGGGTGATCATCGATGTCGATCCCGAATCGGAAGCCAGGCACCCCGACTTCGACATCACAACGCTGTACGACGCGCTGGACAAGGAGGTCAAGCCGTACCTCGACAGCGTCGACGGCGTCGCCGAGGTGAACATCTTCGGCGGACGCCGGCGCGAGGTCCGCGTTCTGGTCGATCCGGTGGCGCTGGCGCAGCGATCGCTGACCCACGGCGACCTCGTCGAGGCGCTGCGCTCCGAGAACCGCAATATCTCGGCCGGCACCATCTCCGAGGGCAAACGCGACTACCGCGTCAGGATCACCGGCCAGTTCGTCAATGAAGCGGACGTGCTCGATTCGGTGGTCGCGTACCGGGACGGCAAGCCGGTCTACGTCCGCGATGTCGCGGCGGTCGAGATCGGCTACCAGAAGCAGCGGGCCTTCGTCCGTTCGTTCGGCAAGCCGTCGATCGCCATCAACGTCATCCGTCAGAGCGGCGCCAACGTCGTCCAGGTCATGGCCGGCGTCCGCGAGCGGCTCGACATCATCCGCCGGGACCTGCTCCCCAGGCTCGACCCCGTCGTCGGCCCGCACCTCCGCCTCCGGCAGGTCTACGACGAAACCGTGTACATCCATTCCGCGATGGACCTGGTCATCAACAACCTCTGGCAGGGCGGCACGCTGGCGGCGATCGCGCTGTTCCTGTTTCTGCGTTCATTCGTGGCGACCGGCCTCGTCGCGATCGTCATCCCGATCTCGATTGTCTTTACGTTCCTGGTCATGCTGGCGCTCGGTCGCACGCTCAACGTGATCTCGCTGGCCGGCCTGGCCTTCGCCACCGGCGTGGTCGTGGACAACGCCACGGTCGTGCTGGAGAACACTTACCGGCGGCTCCAGGCCGGGGACCGACCGATGCAGGCCGCGTACCGCGGCGCTCGCGAGGTCTGGGGAGCGATCCTCGCCTCCACGCTGACCGGGGTCGCCGTATTCGTGCCCATCCTCACGATCCAAGAGGAGGCAGGCCAGCTCTTCCGCGATATCGCCCTGGCTATTTCCGTCTCCGTCCTCTTCTCGCTGGTGGTTTCCGTCACCGTCATCCCGACGGCGTGTGCGCGCTGGGTGAAGCGGCCGCTCGCCGCCTCCGAATTGGCTTCGCGTTCCCGCCTGGCCCGCGCATGGGCATCGACCTTCGGCCTGGCCGCACTCGGCACGCGGCTGACGAACGGCCTTGCCTCGACCATCCACTGGTTGATCACGGGGCCTCGGGCATGGTCGCTGCGCCCGCTGGTCATTGTCGCGCTCACCGCGGCAAGCCTGTGGGGAAGCTGGATGCTCATGCCGCCGCTCGACTACCTGCCCAAGGGCAACCGCAACCTTGTCTTCGGGTTCCTGCTGATCCCGCCGGGGTACTCACTGGAACACCAGCGGGATATCGCCCAGCGTATCGAGGCCCCGGTCAAACCCTACGCCGAGGCGGACATCAGGAATGCGGAATCGGTCCGCGCTCTCGCCCCGATCCCTTACGGTCGCCCGGGGCCCGGCGGCCGCCGTCCCGAGTTTGATCCCGTACCGGTCGCAAACTTCTTCGTCGTCGGCTTCAACGGCGGGATGTTCTGCGGGGCCACCAGCCAGGCCGAGCAGGTCGTCATCCCCGTGGGCGCGCTCCTCACGAACGCCATGAGCTCGATCCCCGACGCGTTCGGGTTCGCGCAGCAGAGTTCGCTCTTCGGCCGCGGGATCGGCGGCGGCAACAGCGTCAACATCGAGCTCTCCGGGCCCGACCTCAGCCGGGTCGTCGCGGCGATCGGCATGATGAACGGCCTGGCCGGCGAGCGGTTCGGGCACATGCTCGTCCGGCCCGACCCCAGCAACTACAACCTCGCCCAGCACGAGTGGCGGATCGCGCTCAACGGGCGCGGGCGCGAGCTCGGGCTCACCACGCGCGACGTCGGCGTCGCGGTCCGCGGCCTGTTCGACGGGGCCTTCGTCGACGACTTCATCCTGGCGGGAGACGCCGTCGATTTCGTCCTGCTGCCGCGCGACGGACGCCTCGAGTATCTCCAGCAACTCTCCAGCGTTCCGATCAAGACGCCCGCCGGCCCGTCGGTGCCGCTCGACAGCGTCGTGGAGTTCACACCCTCGCTCGCCCCGCAGGCGATCCAGCGGATCGGCGAGCTGCCGTCCGTCACGCTCCAGATCACGATCCCGGAGAACCGCACGGTCGAGGAGGTGATGAACGAGGTCCGCGACGACGTGATCCGGCCCGCCGAACTCGCGGGGCTCATCGACTCGAGCATGCGCGTCCGCCTCGAGGGCTCCGCCGCCAAGCTCGATGAAGTGCGCAGCGCCCTGTTCGGGCACGCGGACTCCGACGGCCCGCTGGCGGGGTGGCAGAAGGGCATGCTCATCGGCTGCGCCGGGCTCGCGCTCGCCGGATGCGGCGTCGGCGTGTTCGCGCTGGTCCGTTGGAGCCGGTCGGGACGCGAGAGTCTGGCGTACGGGGCGGTGGGAGCGGTCCTCCTCGGTGTGGTCATCGCCGGCCTGCTCGCGGGCGTGGCGTGGCAGCCGCAGCTCGCGACCGCCCGGTTCATCTGGGCGATCGTCGTGACCTACCTGCTCATGTGCGCCCTGTTCGAGAGCTTCCTCTTCCCGTTCGTGATCATGTTCAGCGTGCCGACCGCGCTCGTCGGCGGCGTGGCCGCGCTCCGGATCGTCCACACCA
>CAZMPE010000384.1:0-1736 GCA_964567955.1 uncultured Phycisphaeraceae bacterium
GTCCACATTGCCGAACGACGCCATCAACGCCGGCAGCAGGTTCGGGCGCGGCCCGATGGCCTGCGTCAACGGATAGGTCCCGCTCTGCTGCGGCGAGCCGGTGGCGCGGAGAAAATCCCGCACCTGCATCGGCGTCAGGATCTGGCCCGTCACCGCCTTGTGGATCGCCTGCATCTGCGCACATGCCGCCGCGACGATCGGCGAGGCGCTCGACGTCCCGCTGAACGTGCTCGTGTAGAAGTAGTTTTCGCCCATGGCGGAGAACGCGCCGCCGTACCCCGTCGTCACGACCTTCTCCCCGTACCCCTGCAGGTCCACCGTCGAGCCGTAGCACGAGTACCCCATCCGCGAGCGGTCCACGTTCGTGCCCAGCGGCGAAGCCCCGGCGCCGACGATGATCGCGCCGGAATCGTTCTGCGGCAGGAAGGGCCAGTGCCCCCCGTTGCCCGTGCTGTACGAGGGGCCGTCCAGGTTCTGCCCCCCGTTGCCCGCCGCCTCCACGACCACGATGTTGTTGCCCACCGCGATCCGGATCGCGTTGTACACGCCGAGGTTCCACTCGCACGGGACATACTGGCTGTTGACCGGCCCGAAAGCCTGTTGCTCGATCAGCAGAACATCGCCCGGCTGCAGCGCCCCCAGCGCCACCGTGATCGCGCTCGCGACGTTGTAGCCGCCGCCCGCGGTGTACACCGCGGCGATGAACGGCTGCACCTCGTAGCTCCCGCCGGTCACGCCCCATCCGTTCCTCAGCCCCACGAGTTGTCCGAGAACGGCCGTCCCGTGCTGCTTGTCGTTGAACGGATCCACCGGCGTAGGACCGAGCAGCGTCACCGCCGGCAAGTCCGCGTGGTTCGTGTTCCAGCTGTACTCCACGTCACAGAGCCGCACGCCCTGGCCGGTGCCCCCCGGCCAGTTCCACACCTGGTTCGATCCCACACCCGGGGTCGCGACGCCAAGGTACGCCTGCGATGCCTCGAAATCGGGCGGAAACGCCGGCGCCGGCGCCGGTCGGGATTCGGGCATCGCGATCTCGACGACATCCAGTGCATTAAGCGCATCGATCGCCGCGCCCGAATCCGTCCCGGGCGGCAGCATCAGCCGATACTCGAGGTTCGGATCGGCAAGCGGCCGCCCCAGGTTCCGCTGCGCCGTCTGGTGCAGTGCCGCCAACTCCGCCTCGCCCAGCGCATGAAGCCGCGACCAGGCGCCGCGTGAGAGCGCCGGCCGCGCACCCGCCAGCACGCCCGACCCCAGATCCGACAGATCCCCGTTCCTCAGCCGGATCGCCAGGCCCTCGCGAAACTTCACATAAACGAGCCCGGGCTCGTGGTGGGCCTGCAGCAGAGTTCGAGCGGGCTTGATCGGCTCGGCGCGCCCCAGGGCCCCGTCCGCGGACGTCCCGCCGCCGTACGCCGCCCCGAGTGTCAGCCCCGCGCAGCCCGCGCACGCCAGAACTCCGCGCTTGTGCATCCGCTTTTCTCCCGATGGTGCTGGCGTGCCACATCGGCGTGAAATGCGGGCTCTCTGAACAATTAATGTACAGGCGCTCGAAGCGCGCGAAGATCATCGACGCCTTGTGACGCGCAAAAACAGCACAACAGGTCTGTGAGCGAATGCGGGCTGCTCGATCAGGGTGTTCCGGTCACCGACGGCCGGAATGCGAACTCGCCGCGCCCAACCGACCAGTCGATCCCGAAAAACCCCGCGCCGACCACGCCGGCCGGCCCGGACCC
>CAZMPE010000384.1:1746-2921 GCA_964567955.1 uncultured Phycisphaeraceae bacterium
GCGCGCCTTGTGCGCCCGTCGCGCCAACAACGCCCACGCAGGAAGAATCACTCCCCGGACGAGCCCGGACCATCAGGCACGCCAGGTCGCTCCCCTCCCAGGTCCGCCCGTCGATGGCGAGGCTCCCCCGCCGGACATCGACGGGGCTCTCTCCGAGCAGCGTCGTCCACGCCCGGTTCGTGTCGGCGTTCCCGTACAAAATGACGCCCCGGTCGCGCGTCCCCACATCGTCGAATCGATCATCCGGCACGATGTCGACCGCGCCGTTCCCCCGGTACCAGAACGTCTCGGCGTCGAAACGCGCCTTGGCCAGCGCCCACGCGTTCTCCTCCGCCGTGCCCCCGGTCGCGTAAACCAGAAGGAACCGGTTGCGGAACGCGTCCTTGAAAGGCCCCGAGCGGTGCGGCCCCTTCTCGGCCCGCGCCGGTTCGGCCGAGACTTCCCAGACGCCGCCCGCCTTCCGCAGATGAAGGCGCTCCCCGCCGGATCGCGAGCCCGACGCAAGTCCCTCCAGCGTCGATCCGTCGATCTCGATCCGCGTAGCACGCTCCGCATGCGCCACAGGCGCGCCGAGCGACAGCCGGTCGACATTGACCGTCGTCCCCGAAACCCGTGCCCGGTGCGGGTCCCACCGCAGCGTTACCGTGGACGGCTCGAACGCCCGCGCCGCCGCCTCGACGCGGACCCACCCGTACTCGGCGCTGATCCCGGGCGCCACCGTCGTGAACTCGATCTCCCGCGTCTCCTCCGGTCGCGCCAGCCGTCGACGCGCGAACAGGTCGAACATCGGCGCCCAGTCCACGCACTCCGCCCCCGGCTCGTCCGACGATTCCCACCAGTGCCCCGCGCCCGGCCGCTCGTAATACGAAACGTCGCGGTGAAAGCCCGCCAGCGCCTCGCGCATCAATCGCGCCTGCGCCACCGGAACATTGTCATCCGCATCCCCGTGCAGGATGTACACGCCCTGACGCGCCGTGTTCCGGATCAGCCCCAGAGTCTCGCTCGGCGCCGTCGCCCGACGCAGAACCGCCTCCGCTTCGCTCGCCGCCTCCGGGCGCGCACCCGCCGAGTACGACCAGAAACTCTCCCACCCCGCGCTCGGACCGATCGCCGCGAACCGCCCGGGGAACGTCTCGCCGAGGTGCCACGTCCCGTGCCCGCCCATCGAGTGCCCG
>CAZMPE010000385.1:0-2919 GCA_964567955.1 uncultured Phycisphaeraceae bacterium
ATCCCGGCTCCGGCGGGCGGCACGTCGCCTGGTGGTGCCGGATCCGCCCCTCGCGCACCGCGATCAGCGAGACACACTCGATCCCGAAGCCCATGTCCAGCCGCTCGAGCCGCGGCGCGAGCATCGACCACAGGTGGCGCGGGTCGCGCGAGGGCAGGCCGAGCGTCAGACGCTCGCGCAGGATCGTCCGGCGCGGACGCTCCGTCGTCTCGCGACGCGCCCGCAGGTCCTGCCCGTCCGGAAGACGCTCGAACGCCGCCTCGAGCCGGCGCACGCCGGTCTCGCGACGCTCGAGTGCGCGGCAGAGTTCGTCGATCAGTTCGCGCGCGGCCGCTTCGATCGTTTCGAGGCGCGTGGTCGGCCCGTCGAACGGCCGATCGAGGCGCAGCGCCGGCACGGGGCGGACAGGATCGATCAGCTCGATCGCCTCGCCGAACAGTTGCTCGATCCGCAGCACCAGCGCCGGGCCGAACCGCGAGGGCAGCGAGGACCGCGGCAGCGCGAGCAACTGCCCGACACGCTCCACCCCGAGTTCCGCCAGCGCCTGCTCCGTCGCGCCGTCCAGCCGCAGGGCGCGCACCGGCCAGCCCGCCGCGGCGTCGCGGACAGCGTCGTCCCGGATACTCGCGCCGGGCTCGCCGAAACGTGCCGCGCCCCACGCGGCGCCGATCGAGGGCGCGATGCCGGCGCGGCAGCGGAACCCGAGCCGGTCGAGGCCCGCGGCCAGGGCGTCGGCGAGGCGGTCCTCGCCGCGGAAGATCCGCTCGCACCCGGTGATGTCGAGGACGAGCCCGGCCTCTCCGGGCGGCCCCTCGTGCGGGTCGACGCCGACGGTGGGGGAGAAGCGTGTCGCCCACTCGGCGAGGCGGTGCAGGGCCCGCCGGTCGCGATCGGGCTCGAACGGTTTGATGCGCGGTTCCGGGGTCAGGGCCCGCGCGTGGGCGAGCGTCATGCCCGCGCGCACGCCCAGCCGGCGCGCACGATCGCACGCGCACGCCACGATCTGCTGGTTCGAGCGCGTGGAGACGAAGAGCAGCGGCCGGGCCTCAGCCGACGGCCCGGCCCGCCGCTTGATCAGGTCCACCGACCACGTCGGCAGGTACACGCAGAGCGCACGCATCATGTCCCACCTCTCCCGTCCATTCGACGAGCCACGCGGCCCCTTGCGCGGCCGAGAGCGGGGCCCCCTTGCACCGCAGCAACTCCACCGACCAGCACGCCCGCGCGCCCGGCGCGGGCGTTGTTCGCCAGCGCGTCTCCGCGGCGGAGATCACCCGGTGCTCCCACGGCGGCCGGATGAGCAGCCCGATCGCGCCGCCCCTTCCCCCTCGCTCGGCGGCCAGTTGCAGGCGCCGGCTCCCGGCCATGTCGACGCGGCTCGCGTCGGCCAGCACCGCGCCGACGCCCGGGCAGCGCAGAGCCTGGTCGATCGCCCAGAGCCGGCTCGCGTCGTCCGGCGGGTCCACGAAGAGGCACCGATCAAGAGCGGCGCACAGCGCGCCGGGCGCGGGCCAGCACCGCCGCCCGATGAAGATCACGGGGAGACACGCGGCGCGCACGGCGATCGCGCAGAGGATCGTCAGCGGCGCGAACCAGTCGCCCCGTTCGCCGCCGTCCGGCAACGCGTACCCGAACCACTCATGGGTGGCCCCGGCCCGAAGCCCGCCGCCGGGCAGAACCCGGTCCACCGGCCCGAGGCCGGTCGGGCGCGTCAGGCGTCCGGGCCGGTCGGATTCCCCGATCCGTTGCACAAGACCGCCCGCGAGGATCTGCTGAAGATTCGGTGGTAACTTCATGGCTCGGCATCCGTAATGATCGTATTTGGTTAGGGTATCGCTGTCAGGGTTATTGTCAAGTGTTTGTTTGGGATATCTGACTCCGCAAACGGCTCGCGGGTAAGGTGCACTTCCAATGGCCGAAGCCACGATCCCCGCCCTCGATGCACCCCCGCCGACCCGGGACAACCCATTCACCCGCAGCGTCGCCGGCATGATCGGGATCGGCTTCCTCGCGCTCATCGCCCTGGCCTGCATCGCCACCCTCCCCTACACGCTGGGGAACGTGCTGCCCACCGCCGCCCAGATCGAGCAGGGGGCCAACCCCGTGGGTGTCGCCCGCTACAAGGCCGACGACCCCGGCGCGGCACGCCTGCCGCCCGTCGGCGTGGAACCGGACCGGGACGCCGCCGTCCGGCTCAACAAACTCGTGGAGCCCGCGACCGCGGCCCGCATCGCCGAGGCGCACGGGCTCAAGCTCATCGACCTGCTCGAGACCCCGCCGGGCGCGACCGGCAGCGATCCCGCCAAGATCGCGGCGGCGAAGGAGCTGCGCGAACACTGGCCCGTCTACATCGCCGGCACCGACCTGCTCGGGCGCGACGTGCTGGTCCGCTGCATGGCGGGCGGAGGAATCTCGCTGGGCGTGTGGATCGCCGCGGCTCTCCTGTCCGTGTTCATCGGGACGCTCTACGGCGCGATCGCGGCGTACGCGGGGGGCAAGGTCGACGCGGTGATGATGCGGATCGTGGACATCCTCTACGGCCTGCCGTACATCCTCCTCGTCGTGCTGCTGGCGGTGGCGGGGGACGCGATCCTTGATCAGATGATCACCTCGGCCCCGACGCTGGGCGGCTGGCGCCGGTGGGTCGTCGACGTGCTCATCCGCAATCGCGGCGCGGTCGAGGTGGCGATCCTCTTCATCGCGATCGGCGGCGTGAGCTGGCTGACGATGTCGCGGGTTGTCCGCGGGCAGGTCCTGAGCCTCAAGGCCCAGCCCTTCATGGAAGCGGCGCGGGCGATCGGCGTCCCCTGGACGGGCCAGTTCTTCCGCCACCTGCTGCCGAACCTGATGGGGCCGATCATCGTTTACGCCACGCTGACCGTGCCGCAGGCTATTCTGCAGGAGTCGTTCCTCAGCTTC
>CAZMPE010000386.1:0-2911 GCA_964567955.1 uncultured Phycisphaeraceae bacterium
CGATCCGAAACTCGCCCGCGCTGTGCTCGGCGAAGTCGTCGCCCCGACCGCGACGAAGCCCGGCTACATCAAGCTCGTCTTTCCGAACACGTCGTACGAGTTGCACCTCGTTCCTGAAGGGGCCATCGCGACGGCCATCGGCAAGCGGATCATCGGGACGATCCTGGCCCGGGCCAAGCGCATCGATGTCGTGCAGACCGGCGGGCGGTTCGTCGAGCCCGTCTACGGCCGGCCGCGCCGCGTGCAAGGGACCATACTCGCCATCGAGGGCGACGCGGTGGTGGTGGACGCGGGGATGCCGATCCACTGCGTGCCGACGGACCCGCGCCAGAAGAGCGCGGACTTCAAGCCGGGCCAGTTCGTCGGGTTCGATGTGCTCGACGGGGCGACGTTCGCGCCCCAGGGATCCTGAGATTCGGCGCCGAGCGCTGCCGCTCCGCTATCGGAGGACGCATGAACCGCAAACTCATCGAGGATTACGCCGCGGGGGCGACACTCCCGGCCAAGGCCATCGCCGGGCTCTCGCCCGCCGACCTCAACGCCTTCCCCGTCCAGGGAACGTGGAGCATCCAGCAGATCGTCCTGCACCTGATGGACAGCGACCTGATCGCCTCCGACCGCATGAAGCGGGTCGCCGCGCAGGACATGCCCCTGATCATCGGCTATGACCAGACGCGCTTCGGCGCACGGCTCGGTTACGACAAGCTCGATATCAACCTGGCCTGCGAGCTCTTCGAGAAGAACCGGGTGATGACCGCGGCGGTCCTCCGCCTGCTGCCCGACGAGGCCTTCGCCCGCGCCGGCGTGCACAACGAGAGCGGCCGGGTCACGCTGGAGGGGCTGATCAAGGGGTACACCGAGCACCTCGAGCACCACCTGAAACACATCTACGAGAAACGCAAACTACTGGGCAAGCCCCTCAACCGCTGACCGGGCGACCGCCCCACCCCCTGAAGGAGCTCCGACGATGATCGTCGTCAACACCGAAACCATCGCCGGGTACCGGATCCTTGAGATCAAGGGGCTCGTGCAGGGCAACACCGTGCGGTCCAAGCACCTCGGACGGGACATCGCCGCGAGCTTCAAGAACATCGTGGGCGGCGAGCTCAAGGGCTACTCGGAGCTGCTGACCGAGTCGCGCCGGCAGGCGATGGAGCGGATGCTGGCGCAGGCGCAGCAGCTCGGGGCCAACGCCGTCGTCAACGTGCGGTTCACGACGAGCGCCGTCACCAGCGGGGCCGCGGAGCTGTACGCCTACGGCACGGCCGTCGTGGCCGAGCCCGAGGGCGAGTGGGCCGAGGATGCGCGCGCATGAACTCGCAGGTGATCGACCTTCTCGTCAAGGCGGTCATGGGCCTCGGTCTGCTGGCGCTCGGCTTCCTCGCCGGGCGCGTCACCGAGCGGCGGCACCTGGCCCGGCTCACCGCGGCGGAATCGCTCGTGCGGGACATCGTCGTTACGGATCTGAAGTCGTTCCCATCGCCCGACGGCCGGTCGCTCGCCGTCGGCATCGTCGTGGGCGAAGCGGTCGTGGCGACCGACTTTTTCAAGTCGTTCATCGCGCGCCTGCGGAGCCTGCTGGGCGGCGAGCTCGGCAGCTACCTCTCGCTCGTGGATCGGGCGCGTCGCGAGGCAACCGTGCGGATGCTGACGAGCGCCCGCGAGCTGGGGTGCAACGCCGTCTGCAACGTACGGCTCGAGACCGCCGATATCGGCAAGACCGGGCTGAACTCCGGCGGCATGACGACGATCGCGATCATCGCTTCCGGCACCGCCTACCGCATCGAACGGGGCTGATCCGTGCCCGATCCTTCGAATGACCCCTCCGTCCACCACGAGCCGCACCTGCGGCCGCTCGGGGCGCACCCGGTCTGCCAGCGCTGCGGCTACGACCTCACCGGCTCGCCGCCCGGCCGGTGCCCGGAGTGCGGCGCGACGGCGTACGACGCGGCGTCCGGCGACGACGAACAATCCGATCGCTCGGTCTGGGACGAACCGGCGCTCTCGCCGGCGCTGGCGGGGAAGCCGGGCCCCGATGCCCGCACCTACGCGAGCTGGTTCCGCGAGCGGCGCGCCACGACCACGCTCGGGCTGTCGTGGGCGGTCACGGTCGCCGTCGGCCTCGCGGCCGGGCCGTGGGCCGTTCTCGGGTCACTCTGGGGCGGCGGCCAGACCATGATCAGCCTCCTCGCCGTCACCGTCTTCGGGCCGATGGCCGAGGAAGTGATGAAGACCGCCGCCGCGGCGTACATCGTGGAGCGCCGGCCCTTCCTGTTCCGTTCGCGCGGCCAGATCATGGTGTGCGCGATCGCATCGGGCCTCGCGTTCGCGTCGATCGAGAACGTGATCTATCTGAACGTGTACGTCCCCGATCCGCCCGCCTGGCTCGTGACCTGGCGGTGGACGGTCTGCGTGGGCCTGCATGT
The DNA here is from genome assembly GCA_964567955.1 of uncultured Phycisphaeraceae bacterium. GTDB lineage: Bacteria > Planctomycetota > Phycisphaerae > Phycisphaerales > UBA1924 > CAZMPE01. Next base: position 2,427 of record CAZMPE010000386.1, read on the forward strand.
CGGGTGCACGTTGATCGCCTCGCTGGGCCTCGCGCGGATCTGGCGTCGGACGGAGGAGACCGCGGCACGCCCGGACCTCTCTCTCGGCTTCCCGTTCCTCATCACGGCCGTGGTCGTGCACGGCCTGTACAACGGCGCCGCGCTGCTGATGTCGTTCGGCGGGTACTGAGCCGGGACTACTCGATCCGCGGGTCCACCCAGCGGTACAGCACATCCACGGCGAGGTTGAAGAGGATCAGCATCGTCGCGAAAATGAGCACGACGCCCATGATCAGGAAGAGGTCCTTGTTCTGGACCGCGTTGACGAAGTGCTGGCCCATCCCCGGCACGGTGAAGACGCGCTCGACGACGAATGAGCCGGTCATCGCCAGCGCCGTCGCAGGCCCGAGGTAGCGGAGCACGGGCAAGAACGCGTTCTTGAGCGCGTGCTTGAGCAGGACACGCGATTCGGAGAGCCCCTTGGCCCGCGCCGTGCGGATGTAGTC
>CAZMPE010000387.1:0-2909 GCA_964567955.1 uncultured Phycisphaeraceae bacterium
GACGCACGCCACCGCCCGCTCCTCGTCGCCCTGGGCCGCAAGCTCGGCCTCGGCGAGGAGGACGCGGCGGACGCGGCCCAGGAAACACTGCTGCGCTTCGTCCGGTCGTACCGCGCCGGCAACTACAGCCGCGACAAGGGACACCTGCGCGACTGGCTGCTGGGCATCGCGCGAAACTGCATCCACGACCAGCGGGTGCGACGCGCGGCCCGACGTGAGCACGCCGGCATCTCCGCCATCGAGGACCTCCCCGGCGGGCCGCAACTGACGCAGATCTGGGACGATCAGTACCGCGACATGCTCCTGCGCCGCGCCGTGGCGCGCCTCCGCACGAGCGGCCGGATCGACCCGCGCACGCTCCGGGCGTTCGAGTTGATCGCCTTCGAGGGACGGCCCGCGCCGGACGCCGCGGCGGAACTCGGCATGTCGCTCAACGACGTCTATCTCGCCAAGCACCGGTGCCTGAAGCGCCTGCGCTCGATCGCCCGCCGGCTCGACGGCCTGTACCGCCTCGACGAGGAGGGACTCAGCCATGAATGACTCACCCTGCCCTTCGCTCTCCGACCTCGAGCTGGACGCTTCGGGGAACGCCGACGAGTCGCTCCGCCGTCACATCGCTGGTTGCCCGCGCTGCCGGCGCCGGGTCGGGGAGATCCGCGAGAACAACGCCCTGCTGCGCGAGGTCGCCGGCCTGGCCCCGGACCGGCCGTCCCGCTCCGACGAGCCCGGGGGCGACGGCCCCGAGGGGTACCGAATCCTCGACGAGATCCGTCGCGGCGGGCAGGGCACGGTCTTCCGCGCCGTCCAGATCGCGACCAACCGCGTCGTCGCGCTCAAGGTGCTGCACGCGGGCGCGCTCGCGACCTCGCGCCAGCGCCGGCGATTCGAACGCGAGATCGAGATTGTCGCCGGCCTCCGGCACCCCAATATCGTGACGGTGTACGACAGCGGCGTGACCGGCGCGGGCGACCACTACTTCGCGATGGAGTACGTCGAGGGCACGACGCTCGATCGGTACGCGGCGGCACGCGCGGCGGAACTGACCCCGGGACGCGCACGCACCGACTTCATCCTCCGGCTGTTCAGCAGGGTGTGCGACGCCGTGAACGCGGCACACCAGCGTGGGGTCATCCACCGAGACCTGAAGCCCGCCAACATCCTCGTCGATGTCTCGGGCGAGCCGAAGGTGCTGGACTTCGGGCTGGCGAAGGTGGCGGACGCCGACGAGCGCCTCGCCGCTCTCGACGTGACGCGCGCCGGCGAGTTTATGGGCACGCTCGCCTACGCCGCGCCGGAGCAGGTCGGCGGCGACCCTCACGAGGTGGACGTGAGGACGGATGTCCACGCCCTCGGGGTCATCCTCTATGAGTTGCTCACCGGCCGCATGCCCTACGGGCTCGGCGACGGCCTGCGCGACGCCGTGCACGCGGTGACGAACACGCCCGCGGCACCGTGCCGCGCCCCCCGAACGGACGCGGGCGCCACGGTGGACGCCGAACTCGAGACGATCGTGCTCAAAGCGCTGGCGAAGGAGAAGGCCCGCCGGTACCAATCGGCCGAGGCGCTGCGCGATGATCTCGAGCGGTACCTGACGGGCCGCCCGATCGACGCCCGGCGCGACAGCGGGTGGTACGTGCTGCGCAAGACGCTGGCGCGTTACAAGTGGCCGACGGCGGCGGCGGCGCTCTTCGTCGCCGTGCTCGCTGTGTTCGGCGTGACGTCGTCGGTGCTGTACGGGCGGGCGTCGATGGAGGCCGAGAAGCTGCGCCAGATCAACCTGTTCTGGGAGGACACGCTGGCGTCGGTCGAGCCGGCGCGCGCCGGGCGCGAAGCGACGGTCGGCGAGTTGCTCGACGAGGCCGAGCCGTGGGTCGCCATCGCCTTCCCCCACGAGCCGGAGATCGAGGCGACCGTGCGGAGCACGCTGGGGAACAGCTACCGCGCTCTCGGCCGGTTCGACGAAGCGCGGCTTCAACTCTCGACCGCGCTCGAGACGCGCCGTCGGCTGTTCGGCGAGCGCAGCGCGGCCGTCGCGCAGAGCCTCAATGGGCTGGGGCTGCTGGCGCGGGCGGAAGGCCGGCTGGATGATTCCGAACGCCTCGCGTCGGAGGCCCTCGATCTGCGACGATCGCTCCTCGGCCCGGATCACCCCGACGTCGCAACGGCGCTGCAGAACCTCGCCGCCACGCGGCGGGACCGGGGCGACCTCGCCGGCGCCGAGAGCGTCATGCGCGAAGCCCTCGCCATCCGCGAGAAGCACCTCGGGCCCGGGCACCAGGACACCGCGATGGTCGTCTACCAGCTCGCGCGCCTGAAGGAACGGGCCGGCGACGACGCCGCGGCGGAGCCGCTCCACCGGCGGGCGCTCGCGACGCGCCGTGCCGTGCTGCCGATCGGCCATCCCGACCTGCCGCGCTCGCTGGCCGATCTGGGCGCCCTGCTGGTCCGCTTGAACCGCGCCGCCGAAGCCGAGCCCCTGCTGCGCGAATGCCTCGAACTGCAGTTGAAGCGGTTCCCGCCCGACGACTGGCGCGCGGCCGCCGCGGCGGGCGGCCTCGGGGCCTGTCTGCGCGCGCTCGGGCGGAGCGACGAAGCCGAGCCGCTCCTCATGGACGCCCTCGAGATCCTGCGCGACAGACTGGGGCTCGCCGACCCGCGCACACGCGAGGTGCTCAGCCAGGCCGCGGCGCTCTACGAGCAGACCGGCCGCCCCGATCGCGCGGCGGAACTCCGGGCGCTACCCGGCACTCGATGAATCTCGTGCCGCGACGGATCACGATCCGCGGCTTGCTGCCTGGAGCCTTCCTTACGGGCACCCGATCGCGAACTTCGTCTGGAAGCAACCGAAGTCGGCAAGATTGAGGATCAGGTCCCCGTTGCAGTCGGCGTAGAGGTTGCCGATCGCGAAG
>CAZMPE010000388.1:0-2878 GCA_964567955.1 uncultured Phycisphaeraceae bacterium
CCCGTGGAGGGTGCAGCGGACGGCGGTGCGGAGCCAGCGGGCGAAGAAGGCGGCGCGCGGTCCGAAGCCGTCGCGTTCGACCTGCGCGACGCCGGGGCGCTTGCGGTCGATGTGGATGTTGTTCGTGGCGCGGATGAGCGGGAAGTCGTTGCTCTGATCGAAGACGATGACCGCGGCGGGCGGGCGGCGGAGGTAGGGCTTCTGGGCGCGCCACTTGGAGGCGCGGTTGGGCTCGAAGACCACGCGGGCGGGTTGGGGGCCGGCGGTGCGCCGCGCCGGATCGGGGACGTTGGAACGGACGAGGTAGGTCCAGCGCGGCTGCGCGGCGGAGCGGGCGCGGTCGATGAGTGCGTGTGTGACCGCGGCGCGCAGGTCGTCGGCCCACTCGATGGAGCCGGGGTGCGAGCACATGACGAGGACCTCCGCGTCCGGGGCGAGTGCGCCGGCGGCGTCGAGGGCGTCGAGGAGCGGGACGAAGGGCGGGCCCTCGTTGTCGAGCTTGCCGCCGCGGTTCGTGACGACGTCGTGCGCGGTGCGCCGGATGATCTCGGCGTGGGAGAGGCGGCAGTGGGTGGCGGCCTTGCGGCTCTCGAGGAGGAGGGCGCCGAGTCGGCGGAGCGTGGCCTTGCGGAGGCGGCCAGCGGGGAGCGCCTTCTGCATGAGCCAGATGAGGTTGCGCTGCGAGTAGTACGCGCGGGCGGGGGTGAGCTTGAAGAGCCAGTACGTGTGGTACACAACGGCGTCGAGGTCGACGACGACGCGGTAGCCGGCGCGGGCGAACCGGAGGCACCAGTCGGCGTCGTCGCAGTAGATGAAGTAACGGGAATCCCAGAAGCCGACGTCCTTGGCCGCGGACCAGCGGGCGAGGAGGCTGCAGGCGGAGACGATGTCGACGTCGCGCACGCCGCGGAACTCGTGCCGGCCGCGCGTCCCTCCCACCGCCCGGACCCAGTCGCGGTGGGCGTCGTGCTGCGGGTGTCCGGGGGCGGGGTCGGGGCTCATCGTGCCCTGTTCGAAGTCGAAGTAGATCGTGGTCTCGATGGTGTTGTCGCGGTCGCTGACGTCGACGGTGCGGGAGCCGACGAGGCCGATGCGGTCGTCGGACGTGGCGGTGCGGACGAGTTGTTCGGCGGCGTCGGGGGGGAGTTCGGCGTCGTCATCGACGAACCAGACGAACTCGGGGCGGCGTGGTGCGCCGTCGGCGTCGAGGTGGCGCTCGACGAAGGCGAGGCCGGTGTTGAAGCCGCCGCAACCGCCGTGGTTCAGGCGGTTCTTGACGACGGTGAGGGAGTTGAAGCCGGCGGGGTTGGGGTTTTTGGCGCGTTCGGGGGCGAGGCGGAAGTCTGGGCGGTGGGCCTCGTCGGTGGGGTTTTGGGCGATGGTCTCCGGGCCCCAGTGGCGGACGAGGTGCTCGACCGTGTCGTCGGTCGAGCCGTTGTCGATGACGACGACATCGAGGCGTTCGACGGGGTAGGTCTGGCGCGCGAGGGAGGTGAGGACGGTGTGGAGGGCGGTGCGCCGGTTCCAGGTGACGACGAGAACGGCGATGTTGGGGGCGACGCGCGGCGTGCGTGGCGCGGCGACCTCGACCGGCTTGAGGCCCGAGCCCGGCCTCGCGTGCGGCGTGCTGGAGACGGTGGCGGCTGGGTCACTCACTTCGGTCGTGTCCTCGTGGAAACGGCGGGCCCGCCGGTACGCAGGGGCGGGCGATGTATGGTCAGGATAGCCGATCCGCGTAGAGGGACTCGAGTTCCGAGGCGTGTTCGGCGATGGATTTCGGGGGCCGGATGTTGGCACGGAGGGAGTCGAGGGTGCGGGGTGCGGCGAGGACTTCGGCGAGTCGGCGGGCGAGATCGTGGCGGTCGTTGGCGCGGAAGAGCAGGCCGTTTTCGCCGTCGCGGACGAAATCGGGGATCCCGCCGGTGCGGGCGCCGAGGACGGGGACGCGGCAGGCGTGGAACTCGAAGACGGTCTGGGGCGCGTTGTCCCACCAGACGCTGGTGACGAGGCCGAGATCGATGGTCGAGAGGAGTTCGGGGATGTGCTCGAAGTCGTAGCCGTCGCTGAAGGTGAGGCCCGCGAGGCGGGGCTCGAGGCGGCGGAAGCGGGGCTCGATCGATCGGGCGTTGAGCGCGAAGATGGAGAGGTGGAGGGAGCGGAGAGCGTCGGCCGGGAGCAGCTCGAGGCTGTCGGCGAGCATGGGCAGGCCCTTGTAGTAGTTGTTGTAGCCCATGAAGGCGGCGCGGACGGGGAGCGAGCGGGGCGCGCGGGCGGCGGGCTTGAAATCGGCGGCGCGCGTGCCGATGTGCTGGGTCGTGATGACGCGCGGTTCGACGCCGAGGGAGATGAACTTATCTCGGACGAACCCGGAGACGGCGAGGACACGGTCGCAGCGGTTGAGCATGTCGACCATGGCGGCGCGCCGGCGGCCGTAGTCGTTGGGGGCGCGGTCGCTGTGCGGCTCGGGCTCGATGGTGTTGTCGAGGGGAACGCGGAGTTGAGACGGCTCCGGGGCGGGGCCGGAGAGAGCGGCGACGGGCGCGGGCTCGCCGGTCGTGCCGGCGAGCGCCCACTCGGCCCGGCGGCGGCGCTGCTCGGCGGGGTCGACGGCCTTGATGCATCCGGTGCACGCGTGGCCGTTGTCGGAGTTGCGGCAGGGGATGCGGTGACCCTGCATGAGGTAGACCTGCGGGCAGATGGTGTGGTAGTTGTGCAGGGAGAAGAGGACACGGGCGCGGGCGGCGCGGGCGGCGTCGACGCAACCGATCGAGAATCCCTCGAGGCTGTGGAAGTGGACGACGTCGGGGCGGAGCTGGGCAAAGAGGGCGGCGACGTGGCGCTCGAGGTCGGGGGCTGTCACCTCGCCCATCGGATCGGC
>CAZMPE010000389.1:0-2867 GCA_964567955.1 uncultured Phycisphaeraceae bacterium
GGCGCCTGGATGATCTGGGGAGGAAAGGGTGGCTCGGACCAGGAGAACCTGCCCCTGACGTCGACGGTCGGGACACAGCCGCCGATGGAGCGCGTCCTGGGGTCCGCGCCCGTCGAGCCCGTCAAGACCGAGCCGGCGGTGGAGATCCGCCAGGGCAAGACGCTCACCGAGCCGACAAGGCCGGAGTCACTCGACGCGGCGATCAGCCGGGCGAAGGAAGCGGCACAGAACAACGCGACCACGCCGGTCATCACGCCCCCGCCGGCCGCCGCGCCCGCCAAGGACCCTGTTCCTTCGCCCGCCATGTCGCCGAGCCTCGCCGGCCTGCCGGGCGACCTTCAGGCGACGATCAGCGCGGGCCGGCAGAAAGTGACCGCGGGCGACCCGGTGACGGCCCGCGTGCTGCTGAGCCGCGCCCTGCTCGACCCCCGTACGACGGAGTCCGAGCGGGCGGCGCTGCGCGAGGACCTGACGAAGATCGGCGACGACCTCGTCTTTTCGCCGCGGATCGTCGCGGGCGATCCCTTCGTCACGATGCACCAGGTCGGGTCGGGCGAGGGCCTCGAGAAGATCGCTCGCAAGACCGGCGCCGCGGGCCACTGGCGGCTCATCGCACGGGTCAACCGCCTGAGCAACCCGAACGTGCTGGGTCTGAATCAGAAGCTCAAGATTGTCAAGGGCCCGTTCCACGCCGTTGTGTCCAAGTCCGCCTTCCGACTCGACCTGTTCATGGGGGCGCCGGACAAGCCGGAGGACTGGGTGTACGTGAAGTCGTTCCGCGTCGGGCTGGGCGCGGAAGGGACGACACCGGTCGGCGACTTCATCGTCCGCAAGAACTCCAAGCTGGAGAATCCCTACTGGGTGAACCCTCGCACGGGCGAGCAGTTCCACAAGGACGATCCGAAGAATCCGATCGGCGAGCGGTGGATCGGGCTCGAGGGAACGGGCGAATCGGTCGCCAACGCGGGGTACGGCATCCACGGCACGATCGAGCCCGAGAGCATCGGGAGCGAGCGATCGATGGGGTGCGTGCGCATGCTGGCCGGCGACGTCGAGGTCGTGTACGAGGTGCTCAGCGAGGTGAACAGCCGGGTGCTGATCCGGCCCTGACATGTCGCCGGGTGCTTCCGATCGAGGACCCTGCCGGGGGGTCGCAGGGGGGTCTTTTTCGGGCCGGTCCGTGGGCCTTGGGCGATGCCGGGGAGGGGCGGATCGGCTATAATGCTCCCGTGCCGTGCCGGTCCCCCGGAATGGCGGTTTTTCAGAGGTTTTTTGGCCTTTTGGCCGGCTGCGGACGATGCGTTTTGTATCCGCACCGTTCGGCCCGGATCGAGCGCGAATGGACGGCCTTCGGAAGGACCCCACGCACGTGCCCACCGACACCGCAAAGGTCCAGTCCAAGGCCCTTGACTTGAGCGCGCCCGGCGCCCCCGCCCCCAACGGGCGCGGCTACACCGAGGAGCAGATCAAGGTCCTCGAGGGCTTGGAGGCCGTCCGCAAACGTCCGGGCATGTATATCGGCGGCACCGGCCTGAATGCCCTGCACCACCTGGTCTACGAGGTCGTCGACAACTCGATCGACGAGGCCATGGCGGGGCACGCCAAGACCATCAGCGTCGCTGTTCAGGCCGACGGGTCGTGCTGCGTCGTCGACGACGGCCGGGGCATCCCCGTCGGGCCGATCAAGGACGAGAACCCGCAGCTCAACGGCAAGCCCGCCGTCGAGATCGTGATGACGGTGCTGCACTCCGGCGGCAAGTTCGGGGAGGCGGATTCGGCCTACAAGGTGTCGGGCGGCCTGCACGGCGTGGGTGTGTCCTGCGTGAACGCGCTCTCGGAGTACCTCGAGTGCGAGATCTACCGCGACGGCAAGGTCTACACCATCGGGTTTGAACGCGGCCGCGTGACCGAGCCGCTCGCCGTCGTCGGCGACATCCCGCCGGGGAGCCCGCGCTCCACGGGGACCAAGGTGACCTTCCGGCCCGATCCGACGATCTTCCCGGAGACCGATTTCAACTTCCAGACGCTGGCGACGCGCCTGCGCGAGCTGTCGTACCTCAATCCGGGCGTGACGATCCGCCTGACCGACGAGCGGGTCGGCGCCGACGGCAAGCCGCTGCTCGAGGTCTTCAAGGCGAGCAACGGGCTGGCGGAGTACGTCGAGTACCTGATGCACGGCAAGGCGCCGGTCTCGGCGCCGGTCTACGTCCGCAAGGAGGACGCTGATCAGAGCCTGTCGTGCGAGGTCGCCATGCAGTACCACGACGGGTACAACGAGACGCTGCTGACCTTTGCCAACAACATCAACAACGTCGACGGCGGGACCCACGGTCAGGGCTTCAAGGTCGCGCTCACGCGCACGATCAACGCCTACGCGCGCAAGCAGGGCATCATCAAGGACCGGGACCCGGTCCCCACCGGCGAGGACCTGCGCGAGGGGATGGTGGCGATTGTCAGCGTGAAGCTGCCGTCGCCCACCTTCAACAACCAGCCGAAGGAAAAGCTCCTCAACCCGGAGATCGAGACCTTCGTCAGCCAGGCCTTCGGCGAAGCGCTCAACACCTGGCTCGAGGAACACCCCGGCGACGCCAAACGCCTCTGCCTCAAGGGCATCGTCGCCGCGCAGGCCCGCGAAGCCGCCCGTAAGGCCCGCGAGCTGACGCGGCGCAAGACCGCGCTGGATTCGGGCTCGATGCCCCACAAGCTGCGGGACTGCAAGACGCGCGATGTCGAGCGTTCCGAGCTGTTCATCGTCGAGGGTGATTCGGCCGGCGGGTCGGCGACGCAGGGGCGCGACGTCGAGACCCAGGCCATCCTGCCGCTCAAGGGCAAGATCCTCAACGTCGAGAAGGCCCGCATCGACAAGG
>CAZMPE010000390.1:0-2865 GCA_964567955.1 uncultured Phycisphaeraceae bacterium
CAGCAGGTCGTCTATGTTCACACCGATCCGGCGCGCCCACGACGGGTCCAGCGCGTGCTCCGCGTCGATGAACGCCGCGACGCCGCCCGCCTTCTGCGCGTTCGCCGCGACCGTCAGCGCCAGCGTCGTCTTGCCGCTCGACTCCGGCCCGAAGACCTCGACGATCCGGCCCCGCGGGATGCCCTTGCCCCCGAGCGCCAGGTCCAGAGACAGGCACCCGGTGCTGATCCCCGGGATGGAGAGGTAGGCGTCCTCGTCCAGCTTCATGATCGAGCCCTTGCCGAAGGTCTTCTCGATCTGGCCCGAGCGCCAGCGCCTTTTCCTTGGCCTCGGGGGTGTTCGGCTGGACGTTGGAAGACTTGACGGGGGGCTTGGCCTCGGTCTCCATCGATGCGCGTGCCATGATGTCCGGTCCTTTCCGCTCTGCCTCGGATGGCCGCCCCGCCGCATGGGCGGGCCCGGGTCCGAAGGGGCCGAGTGCTGGGCTGACCCCGGACCTCAATGGCCCGGGAGCTTCAGGCCGGGGGCGGCACTGGTCGCGAGCCCGGCGATGGGACTCTACCAACCCCCAAACAGATTGTCAATGTTAGGAGTGTGGGCGGTATGTCGATACAGCGCAAGTCACTGCCCCGATTGGCCTTACATTGCCGTTTTTTCCGCTCAGATCAGCTATCCGAACGCCAGCCGTCCTCAGGGCTTCACCGATTCAACGGCCGGTGCACTGATCACCCCGAGAATCTCGCTGGCAAGGCCGCCCAGCGGCGTCCCTTCCGTGTTGCACATGATCGCGACGCCCGCCCGCTGATCCGGGATCAGCAGCAGGTACGTCGCCGCCTTTTCCTGCGATCCGCTGTGGGACACGAACAGCTTTCCTTCGCGCTCCGACACGCTGAACCCGAGCCCGTAGCTCGTCTCTTTGTCGTCGGCGGTGTTCTGTCGCGTCCACATCCGGCGCTTCGTCTCCGGGCCGACAAGCCCATCGCCGAGGATCCCGGCGCCGAACCCCGCCAGGTCCCCCACCGTCGAGATCCACCCGCCGCCCGCCAGCTTCCAACTCACATCCGTGTCAGTCGAACGGCGTGTCTCCGACCCGGCCCGCCGGTACCCGACGGCCCGGTGCGCGATCGTCTCCCACTGATAGTCGGGTCGGAGCGTCGCCAGCCCCAGCGGGCCGGCGATTCTCTTCCTCACCTGCTCCGCGTACGGCACGGCGCCGGCCCGCTCCACGACCGCCCCGAGAAGCATGTACCCGTGCGTTGTGTACGAGTACTTCTCGCCGGGGTCATTCACCAGCGGCGACCCCTTGAATGTGCCCAACGCGACGATCACGTCCTTGTACGGGTTGGGCACACCCTCGGGAGGCGCCTCGCGGATGACCGGCCCATTGGAATAATGCACGATCCCGCCCTGGTGGCACAGCAGCTGCCTCGCGCTGATCGATCGGCCCTTGTCGGGAAACTCCGGAACGAGCGTCCGTACATCCGCGTCCAGGTCGAGCCGGCCCTCGTCGGCCAGTTGCATCGCAACCACCGCCGTGAGCGGCTTGGAGATCGACGCCCACCGGTACATCGTCCGATCGCTCGCCGCGATGCCCGCCTCCCGGTCCTCCCAGCCGAAATGCGCCCGGTGCGCGACCGTTCCATCCACGATCAGGCCGATCGAGAGCCCGACGACACCCCGCTCCTCCACAAAGGCCCGGACCCGTTGCTCGATCGCCTCGTACGGGCCCGCTTGACGGGCTTGAGCGGCGCCGACGGTGAACAGGATCGCGAACGCCGCGAAGACGCGAAGCAGCACCGGTCGAACGATGTAATCCATCCCCTCAGAATACCGGCCGCGCGCCCTTTCGGGATACTCTTGGCGTCGCCCCGGAGATCGCCGCATGACCCAGTCCGCTCCCCGTACCGCCCCCGTCCCGCTGAGGGAACTCGTGGAGGAGTTCACGCTCACGGAGAAGCAACTCCGCCTCGGGGGCGGGCTCAAGGCGATCGAGCGCCAGCACGAGAAAGGACGCCTGACCGCCCGCGAGCGGATCGAGAAACTCGTCGACGACGCGGCGGACTTCACGGAACTGGGGCTGTGGGCGGCCCACGGCATGTACGAGGAGCAGGGCGGGGCACCCGCCGCGGGCGTCGTCACGGGCATCGGGTCGGTCGCGGGGCGGAACTGCGTGATCATCGCCAACGACGCGACGGTGAAGGCGGGCGCGTTCTTCCCGATGACGTGCAAGAAGATCATCCGGGCCCAGACGATCGCGCAGATGGCGCGCCTGCCCCTGATCTACCTCGTGGACTCGGCGGGCGTCTTCCTCCCGATGCAGGAAGACGTCTTCCCCGACACCGACGACTTCGGACGCATCTTCCGCAACAACGCCGTCATCAGCGCCGAGGGAATCCCGCAGATCGCGGCGATCATGGGCTACTGCGTCGCCGGCGGCGGGTACCTGCCCGTCCTCTGCGACACCCTTCTGATGACCGAGGGCTCGGGCCTGTATCTGGCCGGCCCGGCGCTGGTGAAGGCCGCGATCGGCCAGCAAGTGACCGACGAGGAGCTCGGCGGGGCGGACATGCACGCGGCGATTTCCGGCACCATCGACTTCAAGGAACCCGATGACGAAGCGTGCCTCGCGCGCATCCGCGGGCTGGTCGACAAGAGCCGGCAGGGGATGACCGTCGAGTCCCTCAACCTCCAGGTGACCGGAGTCACGACCCGGCAGGTCGCGACGATCAAACGGATCCAGCAGAACATGGCCCCGGAGTTCCGCGACCCGCAGGACGCTTACTCGGTGTTCTCGGATCGCCCCGGCTCGCAGTACGACATCCGCGGGGTCATCGAGTGCATCGTCAACGCCCGGCGCGAGGAGGG
>CAZMPE010000391.1:0-2861 GCA_964567955.1 uncultured Phycisphaeraceae bacterium
CTGCCCCTTTGCCCCTCTCCGGTTCCCCCCTCGACACCTCGACACCTTGACACCTGGACACCTTCATCGTCCGAGTCTCCTCCCGATCCGCGCCGCAACTTCTTCGACCGTGATCCGCTCCATCAGGGCCCGGCCCGCGGCGTCCTTGTGGTCGAGCCGGTCCGAGGGCGTGACGTGCTGCAGCACATCGGCGTCACGCTTGTACGGCCCGACGCGGTCGATGCGGGTCGGCCCGAACAGTCCGAGGATCGGGCGGTCGAACCCGACGGCCATGTGCAGCGCGGCGGAGTCATTCGCGACCACGAGCGCGGCGCGCTCGATGATCGCCATGAGCTGCGCGATGGTGGACGTGCCCACGCGGTCGATGACGCGATCGTTCCCGGCGGCCAGGCCGAGCAGCCCGGCGCACTGGTCACGCTCCGACGCCGCGCCGACGAGGATCACGTGCCGGTCCGTCGTGTGGAGGATGCGCTGCGCGACAACGAGGAAACGCTCGGCGGGCCAGAGCTTGGCGGGCCACCGGGTGGTGGGGGCAAGGACGACGTAGCGGCCAGCGGAGAGGACCGGGTCCGCCGCGGCGGCCTGACGCTCCGGCTCCGGCGTGTAAAGGCGCATGTCGGCGACGGGCTCGACGCCGGCGAGGCGGATGAGTTCGAGCATCCGATCGACGGTGTGGAGCGATTCGGGGACGTGGTGGCGTTCGTTGGCGCCGAGCCAGCCGAACTCGCGCGCGTTGCGGAAACCGATCCGGCGTGCGGCCTCGGTCGAGCGCAGGAAGATGCCGCTGCGCAGCAGGCCCTGGCAATCGATCGCCATGTCGTACCCGCCGACCCGGAGCGTGTTGAGCCAACCCAGCACCGCTCCCAGGTTGAGCTTCCGCAGATGCGCCGCCAGCCTCGTGCGCGGGAACCGGACCGCCTGCCCCAGGGCTGGGTGCGCGCGGATCGCGTCCACGAACGAATCCTGCACCAGCCAGTCGATCTCCGCCAGCGGGAAGGCCCGCTTCAGGCTCGCCAGCACCGGAACAGTGCGGCAGACATCCCCCAAGGCGCTGGGCCGGATGATCAGGATGCGGCGGGGTGGGGGGTGCGTGGCAAGGCTCTTGTTTAGCGGGGGCGGCGCGCCGCGTGAAACCGGAAGCGACGGTAACGGAATAAGCCGCCGGGTCTATAAGATAGCGAGCGTGCCGCGCCGGGCCACGAGTGCTGCCCGCGGGGGTCGGACGCCGGACACCAGATCAAGACAGGGGTGCAACATGCGACATGCAAGCGGTGGCGGATCACGTCGATGGGGGATGGCGGCGGTGCTCGGCGCGGGGTTGCTCGCCGCGCCGGCGCTCGCGCAGGTCAGCAGCAGCAACGTCATGGTCTTTGAGTGCGCCGGGATCGACCGGCTGATGGTGGACGCCAAGGACAAGCCGCTCGCGGCGGCGCTCGGGCTGCTCCCGGCCCGGGTCCGCGAGCTGCCGCGCGAGATCCCGGACATGCCGCCGGAGGCCGCCGGCGTCATCAACCTGATGCTCACCACCCTCGCCCGCCCCTGCACCGTGGCGGTGACCTATGACAGCGACAATCCGAGCGGGTCGGGGTTCGGCTACGGGATGGTCATCAGCATGGGCGCGGCGGACCAGAAGGACGCCGACCAGATGCACGCGCGTCTCAACGGGCTGCTGACCTCGGCCGAGGCCCCGATGCAGATCACGCAGAGCCAGAAGTGGGCGGGCCTCTCGCAGTTCGTGACCCCGGTCGGGCCGCTCTCCTTCGGGCCGCGCCAAGCCACGCGCGGCTGGCGGTACGAGATCATCTTCGGCAACATCGAGAACCCCGATGTGGGCTTGGACACACTGCCGGCGGCCGAGAAGGGCCTTGAGCCCGTCATGCGCGGCCGGTTCGACCTGGCGGGCCTGACGCCGGTCATGCAGATGGTCACCGGGTTTGTCGGGGGTGACCCGCAGGTGATGCAAACCTTCAACGACCTCAAGGAATCCGGCATGTGGGGCCCGGACGCGATCAAGATGAGCTTCCAGATCGGGCACACGAAGGACGAGTCCGTCGGCACCTTCGTGATGGAAGGTGCGAAGCGCTACTCCGACGCATGGATGATGCTCGACGAGCCGCTGAGCAAGGCGGATTACGCGGCCGTCCCGTCGGACGCCACCTGGGCCTACCTCGGCAAGGGCGACCTCCGGTTCGTCGAAGTGATGCTCGACCGCATCATCGAGCAGGAGCCGGACGCGGCGAACCACCTGGCGGAGTTCACAGCCCGGACGGGCGTGGACCTGCGGGCCGACGTCATCGGAACGATCGGCGGCACGATGGGAATCTACGCGTCGGACTCGACCGGGGGCGGTTCGCTCGGCTCGGCGGTCATGCTGATCGGGCTGAAGGACCGGGCTCGGTTCCTCGAGGCTCATACCAAGCTGCGGACCTTCGCCAACACCATGGCGGACCAGATCCCGCTCGGCCCGGGGTACGTCCGGATCGTCAACTGGAAGGACGGCGACACGGATCTGTTCAGCCTCCGCTTCCCCGGGCTCCCGGTCCCCGTGGAGCTGACCTACGCCCCGGTGAAGAACTTCCTGGTCTGCGGCCTGACGCCGCAGGCGACGCTCGCCGCGGCACGCCAGATCAACGGCAAGGGCGACGGCGGACTCTCGGCCAACAAGCAGTTCGCGGATAGCCTCCCGAGCGGCAAGGCCCTCCTGAGCATCTCGTACATGGATACGCAGCGCACGCTGCGCAGCGGCTTCCCGGTGATGTCGCTGATCGGCTCGGCCATCGGCAACGCGGTCCGCTCGCCCTCGGACCCGAACCGCGAGCCCGGACTGCTGGTCCCGACGTTCAATGAGCTGGCCAAAGGCG
>CAZMPE010000392.1:0-2860 GCA_964567955.1 uncultured Phycisphaeraceae bacterium
GTCATGATGTCGCGGTCGAGCACGATGAAATCCGCGGCCATCCCCGGCGCGATCCTCCCCCGCGTCGCCTCCTCGAACGAGGCGTACGCCGCGTCCGCCGTCATGCACCGCAGCGCCTCCTCGCGCGTCATCCGCTCGCCCGGCAGCCACCCGCCCGCGGGCGAGCCCGAAGCGTCCTGGCGCGTGACCGCGGCGTAGAAGCCGAGGAACGGGTTGTGGCTCTCGACGGGGAAGTCGCTGCCGCCGGCGATCTTCACTCCCGTGCGCAGCAGGCTCGCCCAGGCGTACGCGCCCCGGGCCCGCTCGGGCCCGACGCGGGCGTCGACCCACCGCATGTCGCTCGTGCAGTGCGTCGGCTGCATCGACGGGATCACGCCCAGCGTCGCGAACCGCGGGATGTCGTCGGGGGCCAGCAGCTGCGCGTGCTCGATACGGAACCGCGGCATCGCGAGGTCGCCCTCCGCCGCCGACCGCATGGCCCGCTCGTACGCGTCGAGCACCTCGCGGTTGCCCCGGTCGCCGATCGCGTGCGTGCACACCTGGTAGCCGCGCGAGAGCGCGTGTCGCGACACCGCCTCGATGAAGTCCGGGTCGCCCACCGCCAGCCCCGCGTACGGCTCGCCGTCCGGGCCCGTCGGCCGGTCGGCGTACGGCTCCAGCAGCCACGCCCCGCGCGAGCCCATCGCGCCGTCGATGTACAGCTTCGCCGCGCGGCAGGAGAACCGCTCCCCGCTGAACGGCTCGTTCTGATCGAACCACTTGAGGGCGTACGGCCCGCCGACCATGGCGTAGACGCGCAGCTTCAGCCGCCCGTCGGCCTCCAGCCGCTTGTAGACCTCGATCTGTCCGGGGCTGACGCCCGCGTCGTGCACGCCCGTCAGCCCCGCGGCGAGGCACATGTCCTGGGCCTTGAGGATGAGTTCCTCCGTCGTGCCGCCCGCGGCGGAGGCGGGCACGGCCCGCGTGATGAGCGACATCGCCGCGTCGACGAAGACGCCGGTGGGGTTGCCCGCGCCGTCCTTGAGGATCTCGCCGCCCTCGGGGCTGGGCGTGTCGCGGGTGACGCCGGCGAGTTCCATCGCGCGTGCGTTGGCCAGGCCCGCGTGCCCGTCGACGCGCCGGAGCCAGACCGGGTTGTCGCCGGTGATGCCCGAGAGCATGTTGTGCGTCGGCAGCTCCTTGCTCGACCAGGATTCGTGGTCCCACCTGCCGCCGGTGATCCAGTCGCCCGCCTTGGCCTGTCGCACCCGCAGCGCGACGGAAGAGATGACGTCGTCGAACGACTGGGCGCGGCTCAGGTCCATCAGCCCCATGCCGAACGACCCGAGCCCTGTGATGTGCCCGTGGCAGTCGATCAGGCCGGGGATGACGGTGCGGCCGCGCAGGTCGATGAGGTCCCCCGCGGCGCGCATCTCGAGGTTGGACCCGATGGCGGTGATGCGGCCGTCGGAGACCGTGAAGGCCTCGACCCGCGGTTGCGCGGCGTCCATGGTGTAGATGTTGCCGTTGATGTAGGTCTGGGCGGATGCGGCGGCGGCGAGGCAGAGGACGGCGAGGATTGGTGTGCGCATGGTGGCCTCCCGGCGGAGGATACCACGGGGGGAGTACGCGTAGAGGCGGAGTACGCGGAGAGGGGGAGTACGCAGAGAGCGCGGAGGGGACGCGGAGGGCGCGGAGAAGAAGAAGTTCGTAACGCGAAGGGGCGAAGGACGCGAAGAAAGCCGAAATGGGGGAGAGCGCGGAGAGGGCGCGGGGAGGGCGCGGGGAGGGGGTTGGGCGGAGTCGCTATGGAGTCGCCAGTCGCA
This sequence comes from uncultured Phycisphaeraceae bacterium, assembly GCA_964567955.1. GTDB lineage: Bacteria > Planctomycetota > Phycisphaerae > Phycisphaerales > UBA1924 > CAZMPE01. Next base: position 1,806 of record CAZMPE010000392.1, read on the forward strand.
CGAAGGTGTGGCGCGGGGGTCAGCTTGTGTCGCCGAGCGAGATGGCGGAGATTCGCCACTGGCGGGCGGGGCCGCCTTGGACGTGGTTGGGCGTGTAGGGGACGATGTGGAAGGTGCAGGAGGAGGGGCTGCCGTCCTCGAGTACGTAGGTGACGTGCTGGGCGGCGGCGCCGGCGTCCTTCATCTTGATGGGGCCGATGGTGACGGGCCGGTGGCGGGCGTGCCAGGCGGGGGAGACCTGGAGCTGGTTGATGAAGCGGGTGTGCATGGCCGCGTCCGCGTTGAGCGGGCGGTCGAGGCCGGCGCAGAGCTCGTTCCCGGCGTCCTTGAGCGTGGTGATGTGGTCCTGGCGCAGGACCTCGATGATGCTGGGGACGACCGTGTCGGCGGCCCCCACATTGATGCGAGGAGGGGGCTTCCACGGTTTGTCGCCGGGGAGGAACGGGGGGAGCTTGAAGGACGGCTCGGATTCGCGGCGCGCGGGGGCTTCGCGGCGGGCGCCGCCCTCCAGGATGCGGGAGGAGATGCGGAGGAGGGTGGCCGCCGCGCGGCGGGTGTCGGTGCGCTGGGCGGGGTCGGAGAGATCCTTGCTTGCTTCGAGGACGGCGCCGAGGCGCTCCATGGCCTGCTCGGCGCGGAGGGAGGCCTGGGCGCGGAGGCGGATGCGGCGGAGTTCGTCCGCCGCGGCGATGGCGGCTTTGACCTCCGGGTCCTTGAGGAGTTCGGTGATGGTGTTGTTGTCGGCGGCGTCGAGCAGTGCGTTGCCCTCGGGGGAGGGGTGGGTGAGGGCCCTTAGGAGGGAGTGGCGAAGTGGCAGAGTGGCAGAGTGGCAAAGTGAGGGAGCGCCCACGCCGGGGGAAGGTGTCGAGGGGTAGCCGACGTCGGATCGGCTCGCCCGCGGGCGGCTGGTTTCCGGGCGAGCGGATGACGCGCGAGGAGGCGCTTCGGTGCATGACGGCGGACGCGGCGTACGCCTCGTTCGAGGAATCGACGCGGGGGCGGATCGCGCCGGGGATGGCCGCGGATTTCATCGTGCTCGACCGCGACATCATGAC
>CAZMPE010000393.1:0-2565 GCA_964567955.1 uncultured Phycisphaeraceae bacterium
CGCAAGTCGGCGCCAGTTGGCGTCTGACATGGCACCCTTGATACCGACTCCCAGGAAGTGATCGGGGTCCCCTACTCTCCACCAGACGACATCCCACAGACTCTGCCGTTGCGTTCGTTCGAGTTCATCAAGCAGCAGCCACGTCGGCGCGATCGACCAGAACCCGCCCGGGCGAGCGCTCACATACGCCGCGCCCCACACCGTCGCGCCGCCCAGGGCCAGGACCAGACCGAGCGCCGCCCAGCCCTTGTGCCGGCGCGTCTTCGAAAACTCGACGACCGAACGGTGCATGCGCCCGCACTCGGGGCAGGTCAGGCTCGGCGCATCGCGCATGTCGTACGCGCAGCGGCGGCAACGAAGCCGCCCGCGGGCCGGCCGATCTGCAAACAGCGCCAGAAAGACCACCCAGGCGCCAATCAGCGTCAACCCCGCGCCGATCAGGAACCAGATCGGATGCGCCATCACCTCAGCCTACCACCGTCCGGTGTCCGAATCGGTACTCGCTCCGCGGAGCAAGCCGAAGGCTCGCCACTGCGCGCCGGTGGTATAGGCCTCCGGCCTGTCCGAACAACCTTGGGCCTGGGATGACTCGACAGCGAAACCGTGTCAGGCCGAAGGCGGGCGTGCCAAACCTCACTCAGTGCCCGTTGTCCCTGACCCCGTCAATCAGCTTCCCCACCTGCTCCGGCGTTACGTTCTCGTGCAGCGTCTCGTCGATCAGCAGGGCCGGGCCCCCGCCGCAGGCGCCGAGGCACTCGAGCTCGATGAACGTCCATTTGTCGTCGTCCGTCGTCTCGCCCACGTCGATGCCGAGCTTGGCCCGGACGGCGTCGGTGATCGACGGCTGGCCGCAGAACTCGCAGGCGATCGACCGGCAGACCGAGATGAGGTGCCGGCCCTTGGGCTTGAGCCAGTACTCCTCGTAGAAGCTCGCCGTGTCGAGCACATCCGCGGGCTGCAGCTTCAGGAACTCCGCGACCTCCTCCATCGCCTGCGGCGGGATCCAGCCGTATTCGTGCTGGATCGTGTGCAGCACGGGCAGCAGGGCCCCCAGCGTCGTCTCGTACCGCGGCAGGATGCGGGCGGACAGGTCGGACCGCATCGAGGCCGTCAGGTACGGCTCGGGCCGTCGGGCGATCTTCATCGTGCAGGAGTTCTTGGTGATCCAGGGCATGCGGGGTCCTCGGGGCGGGAAAGTAGCGTACGCCCGAGAGGCTCAGCGTGCCGGGTCCGCCGAGGGCGCGGGCGCGGCGTACGGGAAGACGCCGGGGCTGAACGGGCCGAACGCCGCGTCGTGCGGCTCGAGCCCCCCGGTCGGGGCCGGGCGCGTGACGCTGCGTCCGGTGACCTTGGGCGCCTCTTCGATGAGCGCCGTGCTCGCCGGGGGCTTCTCGTCGTAGGTGCCCCACGTCACGCAGTGGATCGGCTCGTTGCTCGGCGCGGTCAGCAGGACGTAGTCCCCGCTGTTCGAGAATCCCTTCTGCGCCGAGGTGATCTTCATCGTGAACGTGAACGCGCCGGCGAAGGTCTCGTTGCCGGCCTCGGGTGCGCGGCTGGAATCCCCCACCGGGCCGGTCCAGCGGGCCCCGTGCCCGTTGAAGACGACGACAATCTGCCCGGGCTGCAGTTCGAGAGCAGGGAACGTGAACCGCAGCTTGCCCTTGTCCTCCGGGTTGCGGTCGGTGAGCATGTAGCCCTTGAGCTGGATGACCTTGTCGTGCGGGTTGATCAACTCGACGAACTCGTCGCCGTTGACATCGCGGCTGCCGTCCTTGTTCGCGTCCCCCGCGTCACCGGTCGGGACGGCGTAGAGGACCTCCGTGATCAACGGGTGCGGGAAGGCGACAAGCTGCGCCGGCGCGGCGGGAGCGGGCGCCGGCGCGGGCGGTTGAACAACGGGCTGGAGCGCGGCAAACAACAGGTGGTACATGGCGCCTCCCGGGTGAGCGGTGTCCGCCGATGGTACACCGCCGCCCCGCGGCGCGCGTCCGCCGGATGCCACAGGCTTGTGCTCGCCGCTACGGCTGCCTGACCGAATCGACGTTCAGGTTGCCGCCCACCCGGCTCACCGTGACGCCGGTGGTCCCCGAGTTGAGCGGGATCCGCTGGGCGTTGCCCGAGTTGCCGGGGTCCTGGACGATCAGCACCATGGTGTCGACCAGCGGGCGCTTCTCCGGCCCGACCACGCCGTGGTCGTAGGGGCCGATGAACCGCTTGGCGATGATGTTCTCGTTCACGAGGCCCTTGTGAACGAGCTGCGCCTCGATCGGTGCGTCGCTGTTGTTGTGCACGTCGGCCTGGTACATGTGGGTCTTGACGATGGCCCCGCAGCCGGTCAAACCGGAGACGGCGAGGGCAAGGACGGCGATCCGGGTTGTGATGGAAGTCTTCATGACCGAAGTATAACGCTCGCTAACCTCTGGGTTGCGGGAATCTTTGGCGGATAATTGGGCCCGATCGGACGCCGAATCGCGATCCTGCCTCGGCCACGTTCCTCGCCCCAACGGGGCGACGGGCTGTAGCCAGCGACTGTGTTGACTTGTCAAGTGTTCACGCCCGTTCTCC
>CAZMPE010000393.1:2575-2847 GCA_964567955.1 uncultured Phycisphaeraceae bacterium
CCAATCTCGTTTGGATTCCGGGCGGTATCTACCGGTCCAGTTCCGCGGCCACCACGTTGATCGAGCCCAGGATCGCCACGATGTCGGCGAGCATGTGCCCCTCGGTCAGCTTGGCCATGACCTGGTAGTTGATGAAGCAGGCGGGCCGGGTCTTGACGCGCCAGGCCCGGGGCCCGCCGTCGGAGACCACGAAGAAGCCCTGCTCGCCGTTGGGGCCCTCGTTGGCCCCGTAGCACTCGGCGATCGGCGGCTTCCAGCCGCGGTTGGTCATG
>CAZMPE010000394.1:0-2842 GCA_964567955.1 uncultured Phycisphaeraceae bacterium
CGGATGTTCTCGTCGATGGTGCGGGCTGGTCATTGGGTGCGGGCGGCGATCGATACGGGAGAGCCGGCGCGAACACCAACGCCAAAGCCGGACCTGAGGCGGATGTTGCGGCCGCTCGGACCGGTGGCGGTGTTCGGGGCGGGGAACTTTCCGCTCGCGTACAGCACGGCGGGGGGCGACACGGCGTCGGCGCTGGCGGCGGGGTGTCCGGTCGTTGTGAAGGGGCACCCGGGTCATCCGGGGACGGGCGAGATGGTGGCGCGAGCGATCGCGGACGCGGTCGCGTCGGCGGGATTCCATTCGGGGACGTTCTCGTTCCTGCACGCAGGCGGGCCGGAGGAGTTCCGGATCGGCGAGCGGCTGGTGATGCACGCGTGCATCCGCGCCGTGGGGTTCACCGGGTCGCTCAAGGGCGGGATGGCGCTGGCGCGGCTGGCGGCGTCGCGCCCGGACCCGATCCCGGTCTTTGCGGAAATGGGGAGCACGAACCCGGTGTTCCTGCTTGCGGGCGCGCTCGAGAAGCGGGCGGGCGCGATCGCGGAGCGTCTGGCGGCGTCGGCGACGAACTCGAACGGCCAGATGTGCACGTGCCCTGGGCTGGTTTTCGGCGTGAAATCGGCGGGGTACGAGGCGGTGCTGGGCGCCCTGAGTGCGGTGATGGAGAACGCGCCCGAACGGGTGATGCTTAATCCAAGGACCTATGAGAACTACACCCAACGGGTGTCGGAGGTGGGCAAGGCGCTGGGCGCGACGGTGAAGAGCGCGGCGCCGATGCGGTGCTCCGCGGCGCTGTTCCGCGTCTCGTATGAGGTCTTCCGGAACGAGCCGAGGCTGCACGAGGAAATCTTCGGGCCGGCGGTGATCGCGGTGGAGTGCGAATCAGAGGAGCAACTCATCGGCGCGGCGACCGGGATCCGTGGGAGCCTGACGGGGACGATCTGGAGCGCGGAAGGGGATGGGTTGCTGGCGCGCCGGATCCAGGCGGTGCTGGAGCAACGGGTCGGGCGGCTGATTCACAACGGGGTGCCGACGGGCGTCGAGGTGGCGGAGGCGATGGTGCACGGGGGTCCGTACCCCGCGACGAACCAGGCGCATGTCTCGGCGGTGGGGCCGTCGTCGATCCAGCGGTGGTGCCGGCCGGTGTGCTACCAGGACACGCCGGAGGGGCTGCTGCCGCCGGAACTGCGGAATGCGAATCCCCTGGGGATCGAGCGGGTGGTGAACGGGGAGAGGTCGAGGGGGTCGGTCTAGATCAGAGATGCAAGGGCGGGGGGACGAGGGGCTGGGCCGCGAGCCGGCGCGGTCCGGATGGCGTTTGGGCGCGTCGTTCTTTCTGTCTCAATCGCCGACGGCCTGCCGATATCACTGGCGATATGGCCAAATCTGCGCATCGTTCGTCGGCATCGCCGGAGGACTTCCGGCAGTCGGCGGTTTGGAATCTTGTCTTCGCGCTGGGCGCGCTGGCGGTGTGGTGCGTCCTCGCCGCGAGCATCGTCAGTTTCAGTCCGGCGGATCCGCCGACGCACCTTGTCTGGCCGGCGAACAGCCCGGTCGAGAACTGGTGCGGCCCGGCGGGTGCGTGGCTGGCGTACCAATCGGTCAAGCTCTTTGGGGCGGGCGTGTGGGTCGTGGTGATCTGTTCGGGCGTGTACGTGTTTGCGCGGCTGGCGGGAAAGAAGATCGGCGGGGCGCCGCTGCGCGCGGTCGGGGTGCTGCTGCTGGCGGCGGCGCTGGCCGGGTACCAGGCGCTGCTGCTGCCTCGGACCGGGGCCTTTGCTGACCTGGCGGGCGGACTGGTGGGCCAGGCCGGGGTGGCGGAGCTGGCGGAGCGGTTCGGGGGCGTGGGGACGTTCGTGTGGGTGACGCTGCTGGGTGCGGTCGGCGCGGTGGTGGCCTTTGACAAGTGGGTGCTGCTGGGGCCGGCGTGGGTGATGGGGATCGGTCTGCCGGCGGCGCGCCGGGCGGGCGTGGCGATGTCGGCGGGCGCGGCGCGGGCGGGCGGGTCGCTGGTCACGGGCCTGTCGCCGCTGGTGCGGGGCAAGGCTCCGGTCGAGGTGCGGCTGAACGACATCGATGACGACGAGGAAGTGGTGAGCGCGCGGAAGTCGGCGCGCCGGGCACCGGCCGACGACGAAGAGGTGGTGAAGGACTCGCGGATCAAGGTCATTGAGGAAGACGGGACGGTCACGGAGCGGAAGCCCAAGCCGCGCCGCGTGCTGGAAGTGAAGAAGCCGGAGCCCGAGATCGAGCCGGAAGCGGAGGTCGAGGAGCCCGAGGTGGACGACACGCCGGGCGCGCCGCAGGTGTTCGACCCGGATGCGCTGCGGGCGAAGATCGCGAAGCTCCCGATCGTGTTCGGTCACGAGACGCGGAAGGTGGCGACGGAGGACGACCTGCGTGACCTCCAGGGCGTGGCGGACCTGCCGGGGTACAAGTTCCCCGGGCTGGAGCTGCTGGAGGACCCGGAGGAGAACTTCTCGGAGAAGCTCGAGGAGTATGTGCGCGAGCAGGCGGAGGCGCTGGAGGCGGCGCTGCAGCAGTACCGGATCGACGGCGAGGTGGTGGGGATCGAGTCGGGTCCGGTGATCACGCTGTACGAGGTGCGGCTGGCGCCCGGGACGAAGGTGGCGCAGATCACGGCGGTGTCGAGCGACCTGGCGCGGGCGCTCAAGGCGGTGAACATCCGGATCGTCTCGAACATGCAGGGGCGGGACACGATCGGGATCGAGGTTCCGAACTCGACGAAGGAGAAGGTGCGGCTCAAGGAGCTGATGAGCAAGAGCGAGAGCTTCAGCCGGATGAAGCTGCCGATGTTCCTGGGCAAGGATGCGAGCGGCGAGCC
>CAZMPE010000395.1:0-2825 GCA_964567955.1 uncultured Phycisphaeraceae bacterium
GCATCCGGCTGTTAACCGGAGGGTTGTAGGTTCGAGTCCTACCCGAGGAGCTTTTCTCCGCTGGGCGCCTGTCAGGTGACAGGCCACTCCCACCAGGGATACTTCGGCCGGTCGTCGATCCACCACCACGTGATGAGGATCCACGAGGCCCAGTGGAACGGGATGATCCCCTCCCAGTTGGAGGCGAGGGGCCGTGGAATACCGAGGATCTTGCGCCGCGGTCCCTTCGGTTTCGCGGTGAACCAGCGTCCTTCGGCGTGCCACCGGCGCATCGTCCTCACGGAGGGGACGCGGGCGGGCCAGGCTGCGAACCGTTCGCGCAGGTCGCGGATGACGTCGGCGGGGTCTTCCCCGGCGGCGAAGCGGGCTTCGGCCTCGAGTCGGAGGTCCGGCCAGGAGTATGAACCGGGCGGGTCGGCGCTTGGTGGTCCGATCATGCGGGCGCGGTGCCCGTCGAGCGCGGCTGCCCTTCGCTGCGTGAAGGAGCCCGCGGCTTTCCAGATGGCGGTGAGGCGTTCGACGAAGGTACGGCCCTTGCGTCGGCGCAGGAACTCCGGAGCCCCATGGACCGGGCACAGCCAGACGACGACACCATGCGTCATCCGAAACTCCGTGACCAGCCCGCGTTTCCCGTGCCCGCAAAGAACGCAGACAACCTCATCGCCCGCCGCCGATCGCCCGCCCCGATCCATCCCCTGGTCCCCTGCCGATTGCCCCGTTTTCATGAGGATCAATCTGCCGCGAAAAGTGTCACAGCGCTACACCGACCTGTAACAAAACACGCGCGGCAATGTGCCGACTTTGCTTCCAATTGGCACTGCGTACGGGGCCAATTGGGAGAGTCCGCCCCGGCCCGTGGTGCGCTGCGATGGTGGGAGTCGGGGTAGTTGCAGAGACGCTGGTCGGTGGGACGCCGGCTTTCCGTGCCCCGGGATCTGCGGGAGCATGAGGAATCGCCGAGGATCGGCAGGGTCGCGTCCCCCCGCACCGTGCGGGTTCCCTTCCCTGGGGAAGTTCTGAGAAACTCCATTCGTGAGCCCGGACTGGCTTGGCAGCCCGCAGCACTTCGTCGCCGGCTTGTTGCTGGCCGCCGGCGTGTGCCACATCGCGCGGCGACGCCTCGGCGGCGTCTGGCTTCCCGTCGCACTCGCCATCGGGGCGACCGCCGTTTCGGAGATCCTCGTCGAACTCGCCGAGTTCCCGCTCCTCTACCGCGACACCCTCGCCACCGCCACCCGGCCGTACCTCGACACGCTCGCCGACCTGGGCACCACCCTCGCCGGCGCGCTCCTCGGCGCCGCCGCCGCGGCCCTCGCCCCAAGGAGGCGCGATGAGCGACACCCCTGAGAGGTCCCACGCACCGGAGGTCGAAGAGTCGACCACCATGCACGTGATCCTCGAATACCCCGCGGCCCCGGACGTCACGCGCGCCATCCAGCTCGCGTTCGCGCACGCCGGCATCGACGCGCGCCTCCGCGCCGCCCCGCGGCGCCGCGAGTTCGAAAGCTCCGTCTGGCGGGTCGTCGTCAACGCCCCGCTCCACGAACTCGTCGTCGCCCTCGACGGCCCCCGATTCAGCCGGGCCACCGCCCTCAAGCGCCTCGTCGAAGACATCAGCTCCGCATGGTCACACGGCCCGGACGGCCACATCGAGGTCGGCCCGCGCGGCAAGGAACGCCGGGCGACGGGCGGGGTCCTCCTCACACCCGACCTCCCCGAGACGGCCTACACCCGGCTCGTCACCCTCGCCGCCAGCACCCTCGACGCCGACCGGCTCCTCCTCTGGGACCCCCAGCAGGAAGACTGGACGGCCTTCGACTCCGTCATCCCCGACATCGCGCCGGTGGGAAGCTCAGCCGCCGAGGGCGCCTCGGACGTCGCCGGCGAAGCGATGCAGCGCCGCTTCCGCCGCGGCCGCTGACGGCGCCTCGTCGATCAACCGGACGAGCTGGCCGCCGATGATCACCCCGTCGGCCAACCGGCCGACCTCCGCCGCCTCCTCAGGTGTCCGCACGCCGAACCCGACCGCCAGTGGCGCATCGATCGCACGCCGCGCCCGCGTCAGGTAGTCCCGCAGCGTCGCGTCCACCGAGATCGACCCGCCGGTCACACCGGTCAGCGCAACGCAGTAGACGAACCCGCGCGCATGCCGCCCGACGCTCGCCAGACGGTCGTCGCTCGACGTCGGCGCGGCGAACGGCACCAGCGCGATGCCCAGCCGGTCCGCCAGCGTCAGGATCTCGTCGCTCTCGTCGATCGGGAGGTCCGGGACGATCAGGGCCGCGACGTCCGCGGCGACCGCCTGCTCCATGAACACCCGCGCCCCGTGCGCGAGCACCACGTTGAGGTACGTCATGATCGCAACGGGAGGTCCACCCCGCAGGGCCGCCGCCATGTCCAGCACATCCTGCGGCCGTGTTCCGGCGCGCAGCGCCACCTGCCCGGCGGCCTGGATGGTGGGCCCGTCCGCGAGGGGATCGGAGAACGGGATGCCAAGCTCGATGATGTCCGCGTGCTCAGCAAGTGCGGCCGCGTACCGCGTGCTGGTCGCCACGTCCGGATAGCCGCCCATCACGTACGGGAGGAACAGCGGACGCCCGGCCTCGCGAAACGCCGCGTCGACGCGTTCGACGCCGCTAGACATCGAGACCCAGCGCCGCACCGACCGCATCGACGTCCTTGTCCCCCCGCCCCGAGAAGCAGACGACCACCGGTCCCGCACCGCCGGCCACCGCGTCGAGGCGCGCGAGGGCATGCGCCGTCTCGAGCGCCGGGATGATGCCCTCGAGGCGCGTGCACACGCGAAAGGCCGCGAGCGCCTCGTC
>CAZMPE010000396.1:0-2822 GCA_964567955.1 uncultured Phycisphaeraceae bacterium
CGGCGTAGTACTGGCCGTCGGTGAAGCCGAGGTCCTGACCGACGAGAATCAGGGGATCGCAGCCCATGTAGCGGGCCAGGTAGCAGGCGAGATGGGCGACCGTCGAGCCGGGCGGAACCTCGCCCTTGTCGCCGGCAAGGTCCGGACCAAGCAGATCGGTAAGGAACGAGTCGGCGACGCAGCGGATCGCGCCCGGGAACGCCTCAAAGATCGCGGGGTTGGCCTTGGGCTCGGCGACGAGCGTGACGCCCTCGACGTCGGCCGGCGTGAGACCCTCGTAGAAGCGCCGGCAGATCTCGTGGTAGTCGAGGGCCGTGACGAAGTGCGGCCGGATGCCGTGGGAGAGCAGCGTCTTGAGAACGGTCTGCACCGCGATGATGACAAACCTGTCGCGGACGCCGGGGCGCGCGAGCAACGCGATGTTGCGGCGCAGGCTCGGGCCCGCCGCGACGACGATCGCCGGGCGGCCGGCGGCGCATCCCTTGAGGTCCGCGATCCCCGGGCCGGTCGTGAACCGGTCGAGGTTCATGAGCATGTTCCGCAGCGTCACCTCGGACTGCACCAGGGTGGTGACCACCATGGTTCGGACCGATCGCACCGCCGCGGCGATGTGGTCGCGAAAGCGGGTGCTCGCGCCGCCCGTCGCGAGGCGGGCGACGCTGGCGGGGTGCTCGAGGAACTTGAGACCCATCGCCATCAGACCCTCGACGCCACGGACCGACGCGGAGATCGCGCTCGTGTCGTCGGGGTCGGTCAGAAGGATGATGCGGTGGCTGGCGAGCAGGGCGGAGTGGTCGACGCGCTCGAGGACGGATCGGAGCAGCGCGACATCGGGTTCATAGACGAAGATGACCCCGTTCGGGCTGAGCAGGTCGGCCTTGAGCCGCCGGGCGACCGCGGCGACGTGGTAGCCGAGCCCGAAGCCCATCACGACGACGGCGGCGGTCGATTCCACCTGTATGGTGGCGGCGAATCGCACGGCCTCATCGATCGGACGCCTCTTGCTGGCCAGGAGCCGCCCCGGGGGCGTGCCGATCGAGGCGCTCAGGGCGGGTTTGCCGTCCGGGCCCGTATCGTCGGTCGTGTGGAAGGTGATATCGTGGCGCGGGGATGCCGAACGGATCAACGCCGCCGCGCGGGACGAACAGATTTCGAGCGCGGCGAGGTTGTTTTCGAGCGTGGCAGCCGAGATCGCGTCGAGTACAGCGTTCATAATGGGCGCGGAGTCCGCCGGGCTGATCATCGACCTTTGCGCAAACGCAGCAACAGAAAGGGGAGCCCGTGCCGACAGTGTGGAACGTCCTGTGGGGCGCCGCGGCGGGCCAGCTCGGCGGGCCGACGAGCCCGACGAAGCTGCCGGGCCCGCCGGTGCTCGAGCACCTCCTGCTGGAGAGCCCCTTTCTGCTGACGGCGGCGCTGGTGGTGCTGGGCGTCGCCGCGGCTGTGGCGCTGGTCCGGCGCGCCCGGATTCGGGACGCGGTTGTGGTGCTGGCGAGCTGCATCGCGGCCGGGGCCGGCGTGCAGATCCTGGCGTGGAAGACGGTCACGAACCGGGAGGTGATCTCGGGGCGGTCGGTCGAACTCGTCGAGGCCGTCGCGACACTGGACTACGCCGGGATCGAGCGGCTGCTCGCCCCCGACGCACGGCTGTTCGCGGACATCCCGATACCGGAGCTGCCGATCCCCGCGGCGGGGCTCGATGTCGACGACATCCTTTCGCGGGTACGGACGACCGTGGGCGGCATGTACCGGGTGCGGGAGCACCGGGTGGTGGAGATCGACGCCGCGATGATCGGTGACCGTCTCGGGCGGACGCAACTGAGAGTACGGGTCGTCCCGGAAGCGACGGGCTTCCCGCAGGGATCCTGGTGGCGGCTGGACTGGCGCGAGGAGCCCGACGGATCGTGGCGGGTGATCCGGATCGCGCCGTTGTCGATCGGGCAGGGTGGATAGCCGGATTCAGTCCGGCTCGGGGATCGATACGAGGGCGCTGCTCTGGATCTTCTCAAGCTTCGCCGTGGTTCCCGCTGGGGTCGCGACGGTGATCCGTGAACGTATTCCCCTGCCATTCTGAAGGTTGTAGGGGTATCGCTTGCGGAGTTCGGCGAGCAACGGGCTCTCGACTCCAGGAGCCTGCGGATCAAAGTCATCGACCCCGAAGACGCCGATGGTGACCATGCTGCGGAGCGGTCCGTGGTAATAGAAGGCCTGCTCGCCCTCGCGCCGGAGCTCGACGACGGCCCGCTCCGCCATCGCCCGGAACTCGGCGAGTTCGCTCGCGCTGGGGCGCACCTGGTCCTCGCGGCTGTACACCCCGATCTGGAGCGTGTAGAGGGCCCAGTCGCCCATCGTCTTCTTGACGTTGCGCAGGTCGAACTCAGGGATCGACCCGCTCACAACGGGCGGGACCATCCTCGCCAGCGCAAATGGACGGCCGCCGCCCACTTCGATCGCCTTGATACGTTCGAGGTCGGCCATGGCTCGAGGATCGTCCGGACCGGCGTATAGCCCATAGACGATCACGAGCGTGTCGCCGCGGGCCTCGAGGTACGCGCCGGGCAGTTGGCCGTCGGCCTGCACCAGCCGGAGCGTGTCGCCGGCGGCTCGGGATCGTGCATCGCCGCGGAACGCTTCGATCAAGATGGACCAGCCATCGCCGGACTGAGGCTCGCCGCCACGGCGAGACTCGACCCCGCCCGCCGGTTGAGAGGGCGTTCGCGTTCCAAAGACGCGGCGGCCCTCATCCGCCAGATCTGACTTTGCGGGGCGGGCCGGACCGGAGGATCCACAGGCCGACAGAATCGCGCCGGCAACCAGGATCA
>CAZMPE010000397.1:0-2812 GCA_964567955.1 uncultured Phycisphaeraceae bacterium
GACACCGACCTCCTCCCCCACGAGGTCGTCGACAAGTTCGAGTTCCGCCAGCGCAACCTCGCCGCCTCCAAGATGTTCCGCGTCTCCGATGCCGGCGGCACCGACCTCAAGGTCGGCGACCTCGTCCACCGCGACGAGATCAAGGAGGCCAACGCCAAGGCCGAGTCCGAGGGCAAGGAAGGGGCCAAGGCCAAGAAGGCCCGCCCCGCCACCGGACGCACGCTCCTGCTGGGCATCACCAAGGCCTCGCTCCAGAGCGAGTCCTTCCTCTCGGCCGCCTCCTTCCAGGAGACCACCAAGGTCCTCACCGAGGCCGCCCTCCGCGGCGCCGTCGACCGCCTCGTCGGCCTCAAGGAAAACGTCCTCCTCGGCCACCTCATCCCGGCGGGCACCGGCTTCCGCCCCTACCAGGACATCCGCGCCAAGCTCCTGGCCGAGCCCGTTGCCTCCGAGACCGAGGACGAGTCCCAGATGCTCGCCGAGGCCGTCGCCTCCGCCGAGGCCCTCGGCGCCGACCGCACCGACCAGATCGGCATGCCCCAGGTCCAGATCCCCGGCGCGCCCGTCGGCAACCCCCTCAACAACTGACCGCCCGATGACTCAAAAACAAGGCCCGCGCTCAACCCGGGCGCGGGCCTTTCTCATGGTCCGGGACGCGCATCACCGGCAGCCGCGACCGCCCCGTCTCCAGCGCCACCCGCACGTACGGCACGCACATCCCGCACCCGCGCCCGAACCCAAGCTTCTCCTGCAGCGCGTCAAACCCCGCGCGGGTCTCCCGCGACTCGCGCACGATGTCCGCGAACCACACGTGGCAGCACACGCAACGATCCACCGGCGTCGGATCCACGAATCCCCCTTCCGGCCAACAGCCCAAAGCCAACGGCTAATAGCCAACAGCCAATAGCCAACAGCCAACAGCCAACAGCCAAAAGCCAACGGCTGATAGCCAACAACCACCAGCCCACCGCCCCCCTCTACCGCCACCGCTCCCAGTCCGGCACGTAGTGGGGGCCGTTCTCCAGCCCCGCCGACCCGATCTTGAGGGCCGGATGCGTCAGCCACCCGCCCTGCGCCCCCACGCTCCGCACGCCCCCGTCCGCCCGCGCCGTCACCGCCACATCCGCCGCGTGCCGGAACGACGTCGTCGGCGAACCGTTGACCGCCCACTGCCCCGCGCCCGCGTACACCCGCGGCGGGTCCAGCAGCGCATTGTTCCGCACCGGTTCCGTCGGCAGCATCGTGTCCGCGAACACGAACAGGTCCGACGGCCGCTCGATCTCCTCGAGCCGCTTCCACTTCTGCGCCGCGATCTGGGTCCCCCATCCCGGCGTCATCGCGGGGCTCAGGTAGTACCCGTTGTACCCGTACGTGCTCGTCGGCCTCCCCGGCGGCGGCAGCGCGATCGGCTGCGCCCGGTACGAACCCCACGGCTGCGACGGGCACTCGTACACCGACCGCTCGTGCAGCCCCGACGCCAGGTACGGCGTCAAAAACCCCTTCTCGTGCTCCACGGCCCCCGTCGCGCCGGCCACCCGCCCCCACCAATAGACCGTGTCCGCACCGACCTCGGCCAGCGGCATCACGCGCCCGCGCGCATCGTTGGCGTACAGCACCCACGCCATCAGCATCTGCCGCTGGTTCGAGGCGCACGCCGCGCCCCGCGCCGATCCTCGCGCGGCGCCCAGCGCCGGCAGCATCAGCCCGACCAGCAGCGCGATGATCGCCACGACCACCAGCAGCTCGATCAGCGTAAACCCGGTGCGCATCCGAACCAGGGCGTCATCCCGACGACTCGGCGCCGCCCGCGCTTCCTCCGCGCCCTCCGCGCGATCTCTGCGCCCTCCGCGTACGCCCCTCCAGCCGAGTTGCCATGTGCGAATGTTCATGGGCACCCCAGCGCGAAGCTCGTCTGGAAGCACCCGAAATCCGCCAGGTTCAGCACGCCGTCGCCGTTGCAGTCCACCTCCGGGTCGCCGACCGCGAACCGCGTCTGGAAGCACCCGAAGTCCGCCAGGTTGAGCGCCCCGTCCCCGTTGCAGTCCGCGAAGCACGGTGCCGGCCCGAACGCGTACAACCCCGCCGCGCCCACCGTGTACATGTTCCTGCCCGTCGCCGCCCCGGTCGACCCCGCGCCCGCGAACTGCTCGATGACGAAGCCCGGGTCGGCGGGCGATCGCCCCAGGTCCAGCGCGTACAGGCCCGTGCACGGCCCGACTCCGGATACCGGGATCGCCCCCGCCAGCATCCGCGTCCCGCTCACCGCCGGCTGGTGCGTCCACCCCCCGACCAGCAGGTACTCGCCCGGGTCCATGCTCCCGTTGCTGTTCAGGTCCGACCACGTCTCCACCGCCGAGTCCCACGTCAGCGCCGCGCCCCCCGCCGTTTCCGTGAACATCTGCACGCTCGGCGCCGACCCGAACCCCGCGATTCCAGTGGACAAGACGATCCGCCCGTCGCCGAGCGGGATCGGCGTCGCGCTCGTCCGGTTGCTCGGCACCGACCAGGCCAGGCCGCCCGCACCGTCGACCTTCACGAGGTTCGCCGAGAACTGCCCGCCCCCGAACGCGTAGCTCGCCGCGTACACGAACGTCCCGCCCGACTGCGACTCGACACTCACGCCCCCGAAGAAACCCGCGTTCACCGGGTTGACGAACGTCCACAACACCGAGCCGGTCCCCGCGTCGACGGCCTGGATCACCCCCGGTGTCAATCCGCTCTCGTCGCTGACGCCCGCGACGTACACCACGCCGTCCGCGTACGCCGGCGTGTTCCCCGATGTGCCGCCGAGCGGCGCCCACCAGACGATCGC
>CAZMPE010000398.1:0-2797 GCA_964567955.1 uncultured Phycisphaeraceae bacterium
GGAGCGCCTGGTCGCCGGCGCTCGGGCGGGACAGCACCCACTTCGCCACGCGGTCGGGATCGCGCACGGGGACGCCTGCGTCGTAGGGGCGGTCGATGCCGACCCGGATGCGCGCGAACTGGTCGCTCCCCAGCGCCGAGATCAGCGACTTCATGCCGTTGTTCCCGCCGCTCGACCCCTGCAGCCGCATCCGCGTCCGTCCCACCGGAAGGTCCAACTCGTCGTAGATCACCAGCACCTGCGACGGCGCTGCGTGCACCCGGCGTGCCTCTTGCGCCACCGGCCCGCCGCTCTCGTTCATGTACGACCGAGGCCGCGCCAGCGTCAGCCGCCGCCCCTCGATCGCGATCGACGCACTGTCCACCCGGCCCTGGCGCTTCAACTCCACGCGGTACTTCCGCGCCAGCGAAGCGATGCACCAGGCGCCCACGTTGTGTCGCGTCGCCGCGTACTCAGACCCGGGGTTGCCGAGGCCCACCACCAGCAGCGGACGCCGCTCCAGCTCGCCCGAGGGCGCGGGCGCATCCACCCCCTTCGGCGCGGCACGACGGAACGAGGGGAATTGCGGCAGCGGCATCAACGCATCGTGTCCTGCCCGTGCCCGCGGCGCAACGCGCGACTCGAGCGGCGCCTACCGCGCCAGCCTCGCCACCCCATCCGGCGCCACCAGCACCGCAGTCGCTAGCGCGTCCCGGAACGCCTCCGCCGCCGCGTCGAGGTCGTCCGCCCGCACCTCCGGGAATCGCGCCGCCACGTCGGCCAGCGGATCGCACGCCTCGGCCCCGCGCAGCAGCCGCGCGAGGTGCGCCGCCAACCGGTCGTCCAAGACGCGGTCGAGGTCGCTCACGTCGCTCGCCTGCACCGCCGCCAGCACCCGCGACAGCGCGTCCCCCTCGCGGTCGAGCGCTACCCGCGCCAGCCCCGAGGCGATCGCCGCCAGCCGCGACTCCAGCGCCCGCCCGACCTCCTCTGACAGGGCGTCGAGGCCGCGCGCGCTCGGGTGCTCAGCACCCAGCAGCACCCCGCCCGTCGTCGGCATGCCCGCCACTGGCGCATCAGGCAGCGCGGAGAGCGACGCCATCATCCGCCGCACGAGAGGCCCCAGCGCCCGCCCCTCGTGCCCGAGGATCGAGGCGAGCCGGTCCGCCGTCTCGGCTCTCGCCAGCACCCGGGCACTCACCTGTCGGGCGCGGCCCGCCGACTCGCGTGCGCCCGCATAGTGCCGCGCGTATGCCGCCTCGTACCGGCGCCGCCACGCCCCGAGCGCCGCCATCGCCGGCGTGAAGGTCCGGTCGAAGTAGCGCCAGGGGGTCGCCTGTTCCAGCAGCACCCGGCGGTCGATCGCCAGGTCCGCCCAGGCGCCGCCCTCCGGGACCGCCGCCTCGTCGAGGAAGCGCAACGCCGACGCCGTCTCCGGGTCTCGCTCTGCGATCCGCCCGAGCAGCAACAGCGAGGCGAACCGCTCCGCCGTCCCGAAGCGCACCTGCAGCCATCGCTCCCGCGCCGCCCCACTCGGTGGCGGCCCGTCGAGGCCCGCGTCCCGCCAGCAGAGCGCGATCGGGTCCGCCACCTCGCCGCGCGATCCCGCGTGCCGCTGCGCCGCCACGCCGGCTGCCCGGAACTCCGCCTCCGACACGCCGCGCGCGCGGTAGTGCGGCGACGCCGGCCACAACCGTTGCGCCGTGCTTCCCCATGCCGGGGGCGGCGCGTCGAAGATGGCCAGCCACCCGGGCAGCTCCGACGGTGCCCCGTCCATCGTCTCCAGCGTGATCGCCCGGACATCGGCCACCTCGGCAGCCGGGGGCTCGATCAGCACGTCCTCCCACTTTGCGGCTGCCCGCACCTCGAGGGCGAATGCGACCCCCGACGACGCGCGAAACGTCAGCACGAGAGGCAGGGCCGCTGGTACGGCAGGCGAGGAGTCGAGTGGGGCAGGCAGCGGGGTTCGGCGCATCGTCTCAATCCGTACAGATGAGCGGAACTGATGTGCTGGACAGTACGCCCCGCGTCGGAGGCTGTCCACCGGGTTAGAGGGGGGTCCGAGTCTGTATTCAGACGTAAGTTGTCCGGGCCCAACCCCGCCGATACGATGCCCGCGCCCCTGCGCTCCCCTACGGAACCCCGCAGTGCACCCCTGCGCCTACCAATATGGAGGTGACCGGAATATGACGGACATCATTGCCACCGCCCGAAAGCAGAAGCGCACCCTGCTCAGCGAAGTCGAGGCCAAAGACCTCCTCGCGGAGGCCGGCATCCCCGTCGCCCGCGCCATCCTCGCCAAGGGTCAGAAGAAGGCCGTCGAGGCCGCCGACGCCGTCGGCTACCCCGTCGTGATGAAAATCGTCTCTCCGGACATCGCCCACAAATCGGATGTCGGAGGCGTCACTCTCGGCCTGAAGGACGCGAAGTCGGTCCGCAAGGCCTACAAGGAGATGCTCGCCCGGGTCGCCGAGGTCGCCCCGAACGCCAAGATCACCGGCGTCGCCATCCAGAACATGGCCCCCCAGGGCATCGAGGTCATCGTCGGTGCCACCACGGACCCTCAGTTCGGCCCGGTCATGATGTTCGGCCTCGGCGGGGTCTTCGTCGAAGTCCTCAAAGACGTCGCCTTCCGCATCGTCCCGCTCGAACCGCGCGACGCCTCCCAGATGGTGCGCGAGATCAAGGGTCTGCCCGTCCTCCAGGGTGCCCGCGGCGCGCAGCCGGCCGATCTCCCCGCGCTCGAGAAACTGATCGTCCAGGTCTCGAAGTTCGTCGCGGACAACCCCGAGGTCGCCGAACTCGACCTGAACCCGGT
>CAZMPE010000399.1:0-2797 GCA_964567955.1 uncultured Phycisphaeraceae bacterium
CGCTCTCCTCGCTCCCCGGCGGCACTCTCCGCTCGCGCCGGCCTCGCCCGCCCGCCATGATCGGGCAGGTCGGCTCTCCGAGCCGACGCCAGGTACCCCCTGCGTTTCGCGTGGGCCGCGCCTCGAATCGGAGCCATCGATCTCTTCGCGTTCTTCGCGCCCTTCGCGCTAAGACGTGCACCCCTCGTTCGCGCGCGGTGTTCAATGATCGCGCGAAAAGCCCGTGCTCGCGCCTCGGTTGATTCTCTTCGTGTCCTCGGTGACTTCGTGGTGAGTCCGCTTCGCAATCCGCGCGCTACGAGGTTCACTCCCTCGCTTGCGCGTCGGGCTCGTTCAAGAGGAGGATTCACTCCCTCGCTTGCGCTTCGGGCTCGTTCACTCGCCCGGTGTGCCGCAGACGCGTTCGGCGCCGGGGCCGAAGGTGATCGCGTTCTTGCCCTGGCGCTTGCTCTGGAGGGCGAGCTCGTCGGCGCGGGTCACGAGCTCTTCGGCCGTGCGGCCGTCCCACGGGTACGTCGCCAGGCCGCCGGAGATCGTCAGCGTGCCCGGCGCCTGCAGGCCCAGCTTCGGGAACCGCTGCTCGCAGATCGCGCGCTGGAAACGCCGCGCGATCTCGAAGACGCTCGACGGCGGCTTGCTGGTCGGGTTGCGCGGGCCGCGCGGCTCGTGGAAGATCACCGCGAACTCGTCCCCGCCGATGCGGCAGACGCGGTCCGACGGGCGGATCACGCTGGTGAGCAGCTTGACGGTCTCGCGCAGGATGTCGTCGCCCGCGGCGTGCCCGTATCGATCGTTGAAGTTCTTGAAGTCGTCGACGTCGAAGACCATGACGGTGACGCTGTGGCGCTTGTCCGCGGCCTGTTTGACCGCCGCGCCGAGGTACTTGTCGAAGAATCTGCGGTTGTACGCGCCGGTGAGGCAGTCGGTGAAGGCGGCGTCGCGGAGCTGCGCCTGCTGGTCGCGGAGGGCGATCCAGGCGCCGAGCCAGGCGGCGTGGGGGGCGAGCTGTTCGAGGGGGACCTCGGCGCTGCGGAGGCGGCCGAGGTGGCGGCCGCGCCAGGTGACGGCGGCGGCGCCCGGCTCGTCGTGGCCGGCGGGGAGGTAGGCGACATCGCGTCCGCCGAGTCGGCGGCGGATGATCTCGAGCGCGGGCTCGACGGGATCAGCGCCGGCGATGAGGGCGCGGACGACGCTCTCGTCGCCGAGGTCGGCGCCGGGCTTGCGGCCGACGCGGATGGAATCGATGAGCGCGGGCTCGTCGCGCTGCACGGGGATCTCGACCATCGGCGGGTGCGGTTCGTCGCAGCGGCGGAGGGCGGCGCGCAGGGTCTCGCCGTCGGCGTCGCGCGGCACGGCGCCGTCGTAGGCGGGGGCCTCGTCGCCGGTCAGGCCGAAGACGCGGACCTGGGGCTCGACCGAGCGGAGGCCGTCGACGAAGTCGGTCTCGGTCTTCGCGGCGTGGTTCGCGCCGGGCTCGGAGCCGACGACGACGACCGACCGCTGGCCGGGGGAGCAGGGCTCGGAGAGTTCGCCGATCGCGTCCATGCGGGTGCGGGCGCGGACGACCATGAGCTCGGGGTCGGTGCGGAGGCGCGACTCGAGGCCGGTGCGGCCGACGAGGATGACGCGCATGACCGGGCGGTCGCGCGGGACATCCGAGCCGGGCGGCTGCCGGTTCTTCATGGGGTCGCGCTGGGGGAGTGGTTCTGGCATCCGTTCCCTGGGTGTCGCGTCCTAGCGGGGGCCGGTCTCGGCCGGCGGGTCGTCCGACAGGAGCATTGTAAGTTCAGCCGGCGTCAGGAGTTGGCGAGCTTGCGGGGTTTCTTCGTCCTGGTCCGATTCGTCGGAGAGTCCTGTAAGCAAAGGTCCCTTTTTGTCATCGGGCGGTTGAGGGGCATGCTCCACCTCGTCATCGTTCGTCAGGCGGAGTTGCGGGGTTCGCGCGATCGGGGTCGGGTCGGGCGTTCGGGCGTGGGCCGGGCCGATGCGGGCAGGGTTATCGGTCCCGGCGTAGCTCAGCGGCGGCGTGGGCTTGAGTTCGCCCGCGAGGGCGCCGCCGGCTTCGGGGTCATGGAAGTGCGCGGGCCAGCGGTTGACGTCGTCGTCCGCGACGGCGCGGAGCTGCGGCGTGCCGGCGGACTCGTACTGCCAGATGACGCACCGCCCGGCGTAGTTCTGCGCGGCGCGGACGACGCCGCGGCCGTCGTGCAGGCCCATGGGCTCGACGAGGACGAGGCTGAGCGGCGAGCGGTGGTCGCCGGCCCTGGCCATGCGGCAGAGCTGGGCGAGCGCGGCGTAGCCGTTGGCGGCGTGGGAGACGCGCACGCCGCGGGATTCGAGGGTTTCCGCGAGGGCGGCGGCGTCGTCGTTCGTTGCGTCGTGCCAGAGGACGCATCGGGCCCGCGTGTGCTCGTCGGCGGGTGGCGCATCGTGCATGGCCCGATTCTACCACGTGCGGGGAGGAAACCGGTTGGTTTTTCGGGAGATTCGGGGCGGTCACTCTCGGAGGGAGGTGAGGATGGCGTCGACGTTCTTCTTGGCGTCGCCGAAGAGCATCAGGGTGTTTTCGCGGTAGAAGAGGGGGTTGTCGACGCCGGCGTAGCCGCTGGCCATGCTGCGCTTCATGACGATGACGGTGCGGGCGTGCCAGACCTCGAGGACGGGCATGCCGGCGATGGGGCTGGCGGGGTCGTCTTCGGCGCTGGGGTTGACGATGTCGTTGGCGCCGATGACGAGGACGGCGTCGGTCTCGGGCAGGTCGCGGTTGATCTCGTCCATCTCGTGGACGATGTCGTAG
>CAZMPE010000400.1:0-2755 GCA_964567955.1 uncultured Phycisphaeraceae bacterium
TGGGCGTGGGCTACGAGGAGATGACGATGTCCCGGCTCCGCCACCTTGTGGTGACGGGGCGCACCGAGTGCGGCGAGAATCTCGTGGTGTGCACGCGCGACTCCGGCTCGGGCACCCGCAACGGGTACATGAGCTCGCTTTGCATCGACCCGTCCTGGGGCATCGGCGACAACGTGGGCGTGAAGAACGACAACCCCGCGTTCAACATCCTCGGTCCCGATTTCGTCCCGTGCAACAAGGGCGGTTCGGGCTCGATGGAGTCGACGGTCCAGAACCACCGCCTGGCGATCGGACACTCCGGCACCGAGCGCGGCTCGGGCTGGCTGCTCGGCGGGCGCATGGAGCAGATCGCCGTCAAGTTCGACCTCGACGGCGGCACGGAGTTTGTCCGCGCTCACATCGACTCGGTTCTCGACAACGGCATCAAGGGCCAGGCCGATCCGTCGGGCGGCACCTACGCCCACGACGGGTACCGCATCGGCGGCCCCGAGACCTTCGCGTCCCTCGGAGACCCCATGGCGGCGCCCGTCAGCAAGGGCGGGCTCGCCAACGGCAATCCGGCCATGGCCAACGTCGAAGCCGCGGCGTACCTCAACCACATCACGGCTTCGATCGCGAACGTCGTGAGCGTTCCCGGCGGCAGCCAGTCGCTGTTCATGCCGGGCGAACTCCTCGCTTCGAGTTTCATCCTCTCGGCCGCGACGGACAAGGTCCAGGGCACGCTCGACGGGTGCACCTGGTCCAACAACGCGGCGCGCAACCAGAACCTGCAGGACTACCTGCGGGCCAACAACCAGCTTGGCGGCGCGGCGTACGAGACGTTCGGCACGATCACGACCACCGGCAAGGTCCCCAGCCGCAAGACGGGCGTGACCTATTCCGACGGCGTGCCCGGCGGCACGAACTACGTCGACCAGTCCGGCAACGACGTGTTCTACGGTGACCCCGTCAGCGCCCGCAACCGCATCTCCGACATGAACAACGACGGCGCCCGCAACATCGACGACGCGTACGAGATGGTCGACGCGTTCCAGAACCCCGGCTCGTGGCAGTCGGGCACCGACGCCTGCCGCGAGATTCTCGGCGACTTCAACGGCGACGGCAGCTTCGACATCAAGGACTTGCGGTACTGGGCGGACGGCCTGGCCCTGGACACGGCCTGCGCCTGCCCGTGCGGCGACGGCTCTGTCCTCAACCGCCTCAAGGGGTTCCGTGCGCTGGATGACAACAGCGCGAGCGGGAACATCTTCGGCACGACGCTGGCCCACGGCACGTACTCGTCGGGCGCTTCGGCGGCCGACGTGGCGGGCGCCGCGGGCGTGGCGCCGGGGTGGGCGCCGGTCGGTGCCGACGGCGTGGTCAACGCCAAGGACATCGACTACGTGTACAAGCAGTTCCGGCAGAACAGCCGCGTGAGCGACGGCCAGCTCAACTGGTGCAACCTCGACGAGGCGGTGGGCGGGGACCTCTCCTGCGACATCAACGGCGACCTCGCGATCGACCAGAAGGACGTCTGCCTGATGCTGACGATGCTCGAGACGACCTTCGGCGACGTTGACCTCGACGGCGACGTGGATCCGACTGACCGCGGCGTGATCTCCTCGCATCTCAACACGGCCGGCGGCTGGGCGAGCGGCGACATCGACGGCAGCGGGACGGTCGATCAGTCCGACCTCGACTACTTCGACACGTACGTCACGTTCGGCCTGAGCCCGTGCTGCCCGGCGGACTTCAACGCCGACGGCTTTGTGACCGGCGACGACTTTGACGCGTTCGTGGTCCTGTTCGAGGCCGGCGACTGCCTGGCCGACTTCGACCTCAACGGCTTCGTCAACGGCGACGACTTCGACTCGTTCAGCAATTTCTTCATCGCGGGCTGCTGACGCCTTCCCGGGGGCCGGCGCGGCTGAGAGGAGAACGCGCGCGGGCCTACCGGTTGCCCTTGACCCCCGCGGGAATAGACGCCCGCGGGGGTTTTTCGTTGAGAGACAGGAGACGGCGGGCGATCAGGGCGCGGCGGCGCCGGTCAGCCACGCGTCGATGCGAGAGGCGATCTGGTCCCGCACCTCGCGGAACTTCTCGAGGCGCTCGTCGTTGGTGCCCTCGGCAGCGGCGGGGTCCTCGAAGGGCCAGTAGAGGGTGCGGGACGCGAAGGGATACACGCGGGGGCAGTGCTGGGCGGCCTTGTCGCAGACGATGACGGCCCAGCGAACGGCGACCTTGCCGAGGAACTCGGCGGAGGACTTGGAGCGCAGGCCCGCGGTGTCGATGCCGGCCTCGTCGAGCACGCGGAGCGTGAGCGGGTGCACGCGAGTGGGAGTGAGGCCGGCGCTGGCGGCCTCGAAGCGATCGCCGGCGCGGTCGCGCAGGATCGCCTCGGCCATCTGGCTGCGCGCGGAGTTTGCGGTGCAGAGGAAGAGGACGAGGGGCTTCCTCTGAGGCTCGCTCATCGCATCACCCGCGCTTTCGTGCGGACACGTCGAGGCTGGTGATGAAGTCCGCGGGCGTGGTGCCCTTGGGCAGGTGGTCGATGATCCGGCGGTAGAGCGGGTCCTGCCACTGGTCCATCGCGGCCAGGTACATGCCCTTGGGGACCAGCGCGATATCGATGAGGCCGGCCGCCGCGGCCATGCGGCGGGTGTCCTCAACGAGGACGGCGCCCGCGATGCAGCCGATCAGGGCTTCCAGGTCGGCGCGGACGGCTTCGGGGAGCGGCCGGAGCAGGGCGAGATCGGAAACGGCGACGCGCCCGCCC
>CAZMPE010000401.1:0-2741 GCA_964567955.1 uncultured Phycisphaeraceae bacterium
GCTCAACGTCATCGGCGGGATCGTCGGCGGGCGGCGTCTTATCGTCGTGGACGACTCGATCGTCCGCGGCACGACGACCAAGGCGAAGATGGATCAGATCCGCGCCGCGGGGGCGAAGGAGATCCACCTGCGGATCTCGTGCCCGCCGATCCGGCACCCGTGCTACTTCGGCGTGGACTTCGCCGAACGGACGCAGCTCATCGCCCACCAGCGGTCGGTCGAGGAGATCCGGAAGTTTCTCGGCGTCGATTCGCTGCACTACCTGTCGATGGAGGGGATGCTCTCGGCCGTGGCCGGCCCGCCGGAGCACTATTGCACAGGCTGCTACAGCGGTGACTATCGCATCGACATCGACCACCCGATCACGGGCGTCGTGCACGAGAGCGAACAAATGAAGATGTTCGGTTGACGGCGATCGATGGCGGAGCCGGTCACGGCGGCGAGTCCGTTGCCGTTAGACTGGCGGGCATGACCACAGCCCCGCAGAGCAACCCGCCCGGGATGAACCGCCGGATCTCGACGGGGAAGCAGGGCGGACCCGCCCTGATCGTTGCGGCGTGCCTGGTCGGCGTGCCGATCGCGTCGCCGGGCTGTTCCTGCCCCCGAGCGCACTGGTACAAGGGCAACACGCACGCCCACACCCAACTCTGCGGGCACGCCGACTCGACGCCCGAAGAAGTCGCCCGCTGGTACCTGGATCGCGATTACAACTTCCTCTGCCTGAGCGAGCACAATGTCTATATCGACCCCGCAACGGTTCCCCTGCCCGCGGATCGGCGGAGCGACTTCATCCTGATCCCGGGGCAGGAAGTGACGGGCCCGAAGACCATCCACACGACGGCTCTGAACACGCGCGAGATCGTCCCCTGGTCCGCGGCGACCGAAACCAAAACGGACATCATCCAGTCGCACACCGACCTGACCATCCACGCCGGCGGCACGCCGATTCTGAATCACCCGAACTTCGGTTGGGCCGTCACCAGCGCGGACATCCTGCCCGTGACCGGCCTGCACCACTTCGAGCTGTACAACGGCCACCCGCAGGTCCACAACGACGGCGACGAGAATCACCCGGGCACCGAGGAGATCTGGGACGCGTTGCTCACGGCCGGGATGTTCGTGTACGGCGTTTCCTCCGACGACATGCACCAGATCAAGACGTGGGGCCCCAAGGTTTCCAACCCCGGGCGCGGCTGGGTGATGGTGCGGGCAGCCGAGTTGACCCCCGACGCCGTCACCGCCGCCATGCGCCGCGGCGATTTCTACGCGAGCAGCGGCGTGATGCTCCGGACCGTTCGCGCCGCGGGCGGTTGGTACGAAGTGGTGATCGATGCGGCGGCGACACGTCGCGAGACGGCCTCCACGCTGTTGATCGGGCGCACGCTCGAGCAGGCCGTCCCCGGCTACCGCATCGAGGCGATCGGTCCGGGCGGCAACATCGTCGGCTCTGTCCGCGGGACATGGGCTCGGTTCCGCGTGCCCGACGGCGTGTCGTATCTCCGCTGCCGCGCAAGCTACACCCGGGCCGCCGAGGGCGGGTTCGAGGAGTTCAACGCATGGACGCAGCCCGTCTTCACGGACGAGCGTAACGGTCCGTCGTGAAGGTGGCGGCCGTATCATCGGACATGCCCGACGACCGCCCTGTTCTGACGCTCGGACACTCACCCGATCCCGACGACGCCTTCATGTGGTGGCCCCTCACGGGGCGCGGCGAAGGGGGATCCGGCCCAACCATCGATACGGGCCGATTCCGGTTCCGGGGCGAACCGACGGACATCGAGGCGCTCAATCGCCGGGCGGCGCAGGCCGGGGATCTGGACGTCACGGCGCTCTCGGTTCGTGCCTGGGCCGATGTCGCGGGGCGGTACATCCTGACCTCGTGCGGCGCGTCGTTCGGCGACGGGTACGGGCCGAAAGTCGTCTGCCGGCGCGACTCGACGCTCCGCTGCGACGGGTGCCTGCGGAATCAGAAGCCGAAGATCGCGGTGCCCGGGTCGCGCACGAGCGCCTTCCTGACGCTGCGCCTGCTGCTGGGCGCACCGTTCGACTTCGTCGAGATGCCGTTCGACCGGATCATCGGCGCTGTGGCCGACAAGACGGTCGGTGCGGGGCTGATTATCCACGAAGGGCAACTCACCTTCGCCGATGCCGGGCTGCGCCAGGTCGTCGACCTCGGCGAATGGTGGAAGGAGCGGACCGGCCTGCCCCTGCCGCTCGGCGTCAACGCCGTGCGCCGGGATCTGGACGACCGGTTCGGAGCGGGCTCCGTCGCCGATGTCGCCGCGACGCTGCGCCTCTCGGTGCGTCACGCGATGGACCATCGGCGCGAGGGGCTCGACTACGCGATGGGGTTCGCGATGGCCAACACGGGCGGCGGACCGCCCGTCACGCGCGAGCGCGTCGACGCCTTCGTCTCGATGTACGTGAACCAGCGAACGCTCGACATGGGGGACGAGGGGCGGGAGGCGATCAGACGATTGCTGACGGAAGGGGCGCAGGCGGGCCAGTGCCCGGCGGTGGCCGCGATCGACATGGCATGACGCGATATAGTGCCGCGATGAACCTCCTCAGGACCAGTGTCGGCATCGCGGTAGATCTCGGCGCGGGCTCCCAACTGCCGATCCGCCACATCATCGGCATCGGGCGCAACTATGCCGAGCATGCCAGGGAGCAGGCCGCGGACCTGCCCAAGCTGCCCATGGTCTTCAACAAGAACCCGTTCGCCGCGTGCCTGAACGGCG
>CAZMPE010000402.1:0-2725 GCA_964567955.1 uncultured Phycisphaeraceae bacterium
ACGCTCGCTCGCACCCGCGACCGGCTTCCTGAAACGACACTCTGTTGAAGATACAGGGGGTGAAGGTCGCCGAAGGCGACCGCCACCACCGGGAAGCGCCCCCCTTCCAGATCTTCTTCCTTCCTTACGCCCGCAGGCCGAAGGCCTGCTCGAGGCCTTCGGCCTCGCGATCCCCACCCCTACCCCCCCGTCCCCAGCAACGCATCCCCCGGCGTGTCAAACGCCGCCGTCCGCACGTACCGCAGGTCCCCGATCACCGCCGGCACAAGGTTCACCCGCTTCTCCCCCACGCGGATGTACAGCGCTCCCGGCTGCTCACGAACCAGCCGGTACGCCTCCTCGCGCGTGTACGTCGCGTGCGTCGTCACCAGCAGCGACACCGAGCGGCAGTCCGCCTGCCCGCCCCGGCGCTCGATGATCACCACCTGCTCCTCAACCCTTGTGACATGCTTCATGCGTCCGGCCTCCACACCCCCCATCGCGCACCGACAGCCGCCCCCGCCATCACAGACGAGCGCCGACCCGCCGATGTGACCGGAATCGTGCGAAATGTGAATCTGGGAAGGATGGAATTCCGCGCTCTCTGAAAATTTTTCTATTCCCTGTGGCGCAACGACTTGCGCGTTATGTCCGGAATCGGATGTACGCCCCATGAGCGCTCAGAAGTGATCGCCCGGCCATGGGTAGAGGCGTCGCTCGCGGACCGCCTCGAAGGAGGACCCATGGCCGCCCGCCGACTCGACGACCCGTTCATCCGCTACCTCATCGACGAGCACATCCGGCGCACGCTCCCGCGCCTCCAGCGCCTCTGGATGTACTACCGCAACCCCCTCGAGTCCGGACGCCTCGGGCAGGAGGCCGGACTCCCCGCGCGCCTCACCGGGCGCGCCGACCCCGGCGCCGACGACCGCGACACCCCGCGAGAGATCGTCATCGAGAACGAGATCGGCTGGCGCATCCAGACCATGGTCGACTTCATGTTCGGCAAGCCCGTCTCCATCGTCAGCACCGCGCGCGACCCGCACACCCGCGCACGCATCGAACGCGCCCTCGACGAGGTCTGGGAGGCCTCGGGCGGCATCGCCCTCCTCCAGGACATGGCCCTCCTCGGGCACGTCTACGGGCACGTCGACCTCGTCCTCCGCGTCCGCGGCGACGGCCCGCGTGTCGAGGTCGTCGAGCCCACCCGCGCCATCCCCGTCCTCGACCCCGACGACTACCGCCGCCTCCACGCCTGCGTCATCCACTTCGAGCGCCCGCTCAACCGCGTCGAACCCGGGTTCTGGCGCGACATCCTCCGCCGCCCGTCCCGCGCCGCCGAGTCGACCGTCACCGAAGTCCTCACCAGCACCCACTCGCGCCTCTACGAGGACGGCCGCCTCGTCTCGACCGTCGCCCATCCCTGGGCCGGGTCCGAGCCGCCCGTCGTCCACATACAGAACATCTCGCAGCCCCTGCGCTACGAGGGCATGAGCGAGGTCGAGCCCCTGATCCCGCTCCAGGACGAGCTCAACACCCGCCTCTCCGACCGCGCCAGCCGCGTCACCCTCCAGTCCTTCAAGATGTACCTCGCCCGCGGGCTCGACGGCTTCGACCGCGCCCGCGTCGGCCCGGGACAGATCTGGTCCACCGACAACCCGCACGCCTCCATCGAGTCCTTCGGCGGCGACGCCGACACGCCCGACGAGGCCCGCCACATCGACGAGGTCCGCGAGGCCCTCGACAAGATCTCCGGCGTCCCGCCCCTGGCCAGCGGCGTCGTGCGCGCCAAGATCGGCAACCTCACCAGCGCCAACGCCCTGCGCATCACCCTCATGGGCCTGCTCAGCAAGACCGCCCGCAAGCGCGTCACCTACGGGCGCGCCATCGCCCGCATGTCCGCCCTCGTCCTCGCCGCCCTCCACGACACCGGCGCCCTGCGCACCGACCCCGCCGAACGCGCCGTCCGCCTCTCGTGGCGCGACCCGCTGCCGGAGGACATGGGCGAGACCATGGCCGCCGCACGCGCCAAGGTCGATCTCGGAGTCCCCGTCGAACGCGTCCTCGCCGAACTCGGTTACGCGCCCGCCGACGCGGGCGTCGTCTGATCCGCACCACCACCAGCAAGGAGACCCGCGATGCCCGAAGAAACACCCGAATCCTGGCGCCAGCGCGCCGCCGAGGCCACCCAGTCCGTCAAGGAGCTCAACGCCAAGCTCGACGAGGTCGAACGCGCCCTCAACGAGGCCAAGGGCGAACTCGCCGCCAGCGAGCGCCGCCGCGACATCCAGCGCCGCCTCCTCGAGACCGACCCCGTCGACCTCGAGACCGCCGTCGTCCTCACCGAGGCCGCCGTCGCCGCCATGCCCGCGCCCGACGTCGCCGCCGCCGTCGCCGACCTGCGCAAACGCAAGCCGTTCCTCTTCCGCGACGAACGCCGGCCCTCGGCCATGGGCCCCGCCGGGCACGAGCCCGACCGCGCCCGCGCCGCCGCGCTCGAGGCCCGCGCCGCCGGCGACCGCCGCACACTGCTCGAGTACCTCAAGCTCAGGAAGTAAGGGCCGCCCGTCGGCGCGCCGGCGTCACGCCACCGAACACTCAGGACAAGGGGGGATCACATGCCGTTCACCGGAAAAGCCACGTACACCGCCGGAGCCGAACTGCCCGAACTCGTCGACGACGTCTCCGACGTCATCGGCATCGTCAGCCCGTTCGAAACGCCGCTCCTCGACCACCTCGGCGACGC
>CAZMPE010000403.1:0-2704 GCA_964567955.1 uncultured Phycisphaeraceae bacterium
CTCAGTAACCCTTCACGACGTCGACCGTTGGAGTTTCAGTCATGCGACACGGCAGAGCCGGATACCGACTCGGACGAACCAGTTCCCACCGCGCGGCGACGCTCCGCAACCTCGCGGCCGGGCTGTTCGAGCACGGACAGATCACCACCACCATCCCCAAGGCCAAGGCCGTGCAGCCCATGGTCGAGAAGATCCTCACGCTCGCGAAGCGCGGCGATCTGCACGCCCGGCGCATGGTCATCGCCAAGCTTGGCGGCGACAAGGCCGGGTTCGAATGGCTCTACCTGCCAAAGGGGGCGAGCGACGCCGAGAAGGAGAAGGTGGAGCGCCAGCGCGAGTTCACACGGGCCTTCTTCGACGTCCCGGAGAGCTCGGCCGTCGAGCGCAACCGCTACGGCGAGCTCCGCAAGGCCCCGCGCCTCGTCAAGCACATCTTCGACAACGTCGCCCCGCGCTTCCGCGACCGGCCGGGCGGCTACACCCGCATCGTCAAGCTCGGACGCCACCGCATCGGCGACGCCGCCGAGTTGTGCGTGATCCAGTTTGTCGGGGCGGAGGAAGGCCCGGAGATCGGCGGCAAGCCCAGCACCCGCCGTCGCACGGCCGACCGACGCACCGCCTACGCCGCCAAGCTCCGCAAGGAAAAGGCCGAAACGCCCGCCGCCGGCTGACCGCCGACCGCGAATGATCCCTCCAGGGGCGCCGAGTACTCGGCGCCCCTTCTCGTATCGAGACCGACCCCATGGCCGACTCCGCGCCGAATCGAAGGTGGCTGATCCTCGCCGTCCTGGTGGCCGCCGTCGCCATCATCGTCATCGTCCAACAGCGCTCCGGTCCGGTAGTCCAGCCGGCGGCGACAAAGACCGCCGATGGAAGGCGCACCATCATGGTCGTGTGCCAGGTTCTCGAGGCCGCGCCGGGCGCCGAGGCCGACCCCGCCGTCACCGACGTGCTGGGCGATCTCGGATCGCGAGAGCCCCGGCTCCTCGACAGCGCCCTGCTCGATCCCGCGATCCAGAACCTCGTCGCCGCCGGGACACTGATCCGTCGTTCGATGCCGCAGGTCATCCTGCTCTCCGGCGATCGCGCCGAGATCGAGGTGGCGCAGTCCTCGCAGACGGCCCCCGAGCGAATCGAGCTCACGTTCTCCTTCGCCGCAACCGCGACGCAGGGCGACGCTGTCGCTCTCGAAGCCCGATTCAAGGTTCGCAAGATCGAGGGCGAGATCGAGGCGGCCCTCGATGAACTAGGGCTGCCGGTGGGTTCCACGGCCCGGGCCGCGGCGTCGTACGACGTGCCGACCGGCGCCTCGGTCGTCGCCGCACGACCGCTCGGTAACTCATGGTACATCGTGATCGTCAAACCGATGCTCCGACCGGGCGGATGACAGACGAATCGCCGCCGCGCTTATACTCCCGACCATGATGGAGGTCCTGGAAAAGCTCGAGGCCGAGGCGCTCGCGGGGCTCAACGCGGCGGCCGACCCCGTCTCGCTCGAGGCCTGGCGGATCGCGTACCTCGGCGGGAGCGGCAAGCTCAAGGCGGCGATGGCCGGCCTCAAGGATGTCCCCCGCGAGCAGAAGCCCGGCGTCGGCGCCCGCCTCAACGCCCTCAAGGGCGCGCTCGAGCAGGCCTTCGAAGCCCGCAAAGCCGCCGCGCCCTCGAACGGCGGGGCCCGCGCTCCCGAGGTTCTGATCGACATGACCGAGCCGGGGACGGTCTCGTCGGCGGCGGTGGGGAGGCGGCACATCATCACCCGGGTGCGGGACGAACTCGTCGAAGTCTTCGCCCGCATGGGCTTTGAGGCCGTCACCGGCCCGGAGCTCGAGGATGACGAGCACAACTTCGTCAAGCTCAACATCCCGCCGGATCATCCGGCCCGCGACCCGGCGGAGAACTTCTACGTCGACAACCCGGGCCGCGTCGCCCGGCCGCGCATGCTCCGAAGCCAGACCAGCACCGTGCAGGTCCGCATCATGGAGACGCGCCGCCCGCCGATCAAGATCGTCGCGCCGGGGCGCGTCTACCGGCCCGACACCGTCGACGCGACGCACTCGTTCATGTTCCACCAGATCGAGGGTCTCTACGTCGACCGCTCCGTCACGATGGTCGACATGAAGACCACGCTCTTCCAGTTCGCCCGCGCCTACTTCGGCGAGGCCGCCGAGGTGCGGTTCCGCCCATCGTTCTTCCCGTTCACCGAGCCCAGCGCCGAGTTTGATTTGAAGATCGCCCTGAGGCCGGGAGATCCCGCCCGCTGGATCGAACTCGGCGGCTGCGGAATGGTCGATCCCGCCGTCCTCGCCGCGTGCAAGATCGATCCGGAAGTCTGGACCGGCTTCGCCTTCGGCATGGGCATCGAGCGGCTCGCGATCGGAAAGTACGCCATCCCCGACATCCGCTTGCTCTTCGAGAACGACCTGCGGTTCCTCGAGCAGATGTAGCCGTTCGCACGATCCCGAACACGAGATGGAGAACAGCTCATGCAGAACCCGCCCGGCCCGTTCCCGCCTCACCCCGCGACCTCACGCCCCGACGACTGGATGCCGGGCGAACTCCCCGGGTGGCCGAAGGTCGTCGGGACGATCAGCATCATCTGGGCCGCGCTCGGGCTCACTTGCGGCGGGCTGGGCCTGGCGTACTTCGCGGCGATGCCCTGGTTGCTCAAGATGGCCGAGGATCAGATGGGCCCGGCGCCCGCCGT
>CAZMPE010000404.1:0-2701 GCA_964567955.1 uncultured Phycisphaeraceae bacterium
TCGTCGCGAACAGGGCCCGGCTCCACCACCCCGTGCGGGTCGTGATCTTCGCCGGCGAGGAGGGCGCCCGGTTCGGTGAGCCGTGCGTCGGGAGCAAGGCCGTCGTCGGGGCCCTCGCCGACCGGGACCTGTCCCGGATGCGCGACGCCGCCGGCACGTCGCTCGCCGACGCGCTGCGCGCGATCGGGTTCGATCCGCGGACCGTCCCCCAGGCCCGCTGGAAGCCCGCCGACTGGGCGGCGTTCCTCGAGCTCCACATCGAGCAGGCGCGGGTGCTCGAGGACTCCACGACGCCGATCGGCCTCGTCGACACCGTCTCCGGCTCCACCCGGCTGCGGATCACGCTCGGCGGCCGGGCCGACCACTCCGGCGGCACCCCGATGCACCTGCGGGCCGACGCGCTCGCCGCCGCCGCCGAGATCGTCCTCGCCGCCGAGTCCACCGCTCGCGAGCCGCGCAATCGCGGGGCGCGCCTGACCGTCGGCCGCCTGGACGTCCACCCCAACAGCATCACGACGATCCCGGGCCGGGTCGTGCTCACGCTCGACGTCCGCGACGTCGACTCGGACCGCCAGCGCCGGCTCGTCGTCGAGATGGTCCGCCGCGCCCGCGTCCTGTGCGACCGCCGGGGCGTCAGCGTCGACACCGAGCTCATCGCCGACACCTCGCCGTCCGTCCTGCCGATGTGGATCCGCGAGCTCACGAGCCGGGTCTGCGAGGAGCTCAACATCCGCTACCGGGTGATGACGAGCGGCGCCGGCCACGACTCGCAGGTCGTGAACGCGGTCGTGCCCGCGGGCATGGTGTTCGTGCCCAGCAAGGACGGCCTGAGCCACGTCCCCGAGGAGTGGACGAGCGCATCCGATGTCGCGCGCGGCGTCGATGTCCTGCTGCGCGCCGTCGAGCGCCTCGACGAGCTGCTCCTCTCGCTCCGGCCGGCTGCGTCCCGGACGCCTGGATGACCACGGCCGGCGCCCGCGTCGTGCCGCTCGGGCGGCTCCCCGCGGACGGCCCGCTCGCGCCGTTCGTCGCCCTGCCCGTCCTCGTCGATGCCCCCGTCGCGGCGAACGTCGCCGTGGGGCCCGAATACTGGCGCCTGACGCTCGCCGCACCGGCCATCGCGGACCGGGCGCATCCGGGCCAGTTCGTCATGCTCACGGTCGCCCGCCCCGGCGAGCCGGCGCCCGTCCTGCCGCGCCCGATGGCGATCTTCGCGATCAGCCCCCGGACCGGGACGATCGACGTCGTGTATCGGGTGGTGGGGGAGAGGTGAGGGTGGAGTGGGGTGAGAGGGGTTACTCCCAGGGCCACTTGAAGGATTTGGACTCGGATTCTGCGGTGCGTGAACCGGCACCGCGTCCGGGTTCGGGGAGGTTGGAGTCCTTGAAGCGGACGAAGCTGAGGGATTCGGCGCTGCGGGTGGAGATGTTGACTCGGGAGTATCGGGTGTAGCCGTCCCTGGTGGCGGCGACGTAGAGCCATCCGCCCTGGGCCTTGACGGTGCCGCGGGTGTTGACGAGGCCGCGCCATGAGCCGTTCTTGTCGACGAAGACGCGTCGCCAGGGGGTGTTGGAGTCGCCGTCGGCGACGAAGGCCTCGGCGCCCGGGGAGACCTTGACCTCGGCGTTGGTGTAGGCGGAAGCGGCGGGGTCGAGGCCGCCGAAGGTGAGGGTGGCGGTCTCGAAGGGGATGTCGGCGGCGCGTGCGAGTTCGGCGTTGAGGCGTGCGACGTCGGAGGCGGATCGGAGGCCGGTGAGTTCGTAGGTGAGGGGCTTGTCGGAGGTGCGGCGGTAGAGGAGGTCGGCGCGCCGGAAGACGGTCTCGATCTTGGGGGCGTCGGAGAGTGTGAGGGTGGCGAACCTGTAGGTGGTGGGGGCGTTCCAGTCGGCGCCGCGGGCGGGTGTGGAGGTGGAGCGGGTGCTCTGCGCGGAATCGGACGAGCACGAGGGGGTGAGAAGGGACACGAGGGCGAGGATCGCGGCGGCGGGACGTGCGGTGCGTGTGTTCATGGGCGTGGACTCGTGGCGCGGGGTGAGGGCGCGGGATGGGCGCGGCGTCTGCGGGACGGATGGAGTATCGGCCTGGGCGGGCCGCGGGCTTGGAATTGAGGGTTCGGCGTGCGTCGTGCCCCTGGGCGAACGGGGGTCGGGCGGGGCGTACGAGCGGTTGAGCGCACGAGGGGTCGAGCGTGTCGGGCTGATCAAGCCTTACACTGCCGATGCATGCTGCCCACCACCATCGGCCCGTATCAGATCGAGAGAGAACTCGGGCGGGGTGGCATGGGGGAGGTGTACCTGGCGCGTGATACGCGGCTGGAACGTCGGGTGGCGATCAAGGCGATGCCCGCGCACCTGGCGCAGGACGCGGACCGTCTGGCGCGGTTCCAGCGCGAGGCGAAGGTGCTGGCGTCTTTGAATCACCCGGGTATCGGGGCGATCTACGGGCTGGAGGAGGTTGATGGGAGTCAGTACCTGATCCTGGAGTACGTTGAGGGTGAGACGCTTTCGGATCGGCTGGTGAGCGGCCCGGTGCCGGTGGGCGAGGCGTTGCCGATTGCGAGGCAGATCGCCGAGGCGCTTGAGATGGCGCACGAGAAGGGGGTGGTGCACCGTGACCTGAAGCCGGGCAACGTGATGGTGGCTGAAGACGGCGCGGTGAAGGTGCTGGACTTCGGGCTGGCGCGGACCGAGGAGGGCGCGCC
>CAZMPE010000405.1:0-1920 GCA_964567955.1 uncultured Phycisphaeraceae bacterium
CGCTGGCGCTGGCCGCCGGAGAGGGTGACGCCGCGCTCGCCGACGATGGTGTCGTACTCGGCGGGGAGCGCGGAGATGAACTCGTGGGCGCGGGCGCGCCGTGCGGCCTGCTCGATGCGGGCGTCGGTGGCGTCGTCGGCGCCGTAGGCGATGTTGGACCGGACGGAACCGCTGAAGATCACGGTCTCCTGCGTTACGACGCCGATCTGGCGGCGGAGGCTGCGCACAGAGAACTCGCGGATGTCGCGTCCGTCGATGAGGACGACGCCGGCGTCGGGGTCGAAGAGGCGGGGGACGAGGGAGAGGAGGGTGGTCTTGCCCGAGCCGTTGGCGCCGACGATGGCGAGGCGTTCGCCGTGCCGGATGGAGAGGTTGACATCGCGGAGGGCGGGGCGCTCGGCGCGCGGGTAGGTGAGGGTGACGGCGCGGAACTCGATCGAATCCTTGTGCGGGGGGATCTTGGCGAGTCGGTTGCCGTGCCCCGGTTCGGGGGACGCGCGGAGCAGGTCGGTGAGGCGTGCCGCGGCGGCCGACGAGGCGTGCATGTCGTTGAGGAGGCCGGTGAGGGGTTTGAGCGAGGCGCCCGCGGCGAAGAGCGAGCCGATGACGAGGAGGAACCTGGAGCGGTCGAGGTGTCCGTCGAGGATGAGCTTGGTGGCCAGGAGGGTGAGGCCTCCGAGGACGATGATCGAGAGGACCTCGACGAGCGGGCTGGAGAGGGCGCGGGCGGTGCGGACCCTCATCATCTGGCGCATGAACTCCTTGTTGAGTCGGTGGAATCGACCGGCCTCGAAGCGTTCGG
Source organism: uncultured Phycisphaeraceae bacterium (assembly GCA_964567955.1). GTDB lineage: Bacteria > Planctomycetota > Phycisphaerae > Phycisphaerales > UBA1924 > CAZMPE01. The sequence continues at coordinate 803 of CAZMPE010000405.1, forward strand.
TGGTGTGGACCTTGACGACCCGGAGGCCCTGGAGGGCCTGGGCGGCGGCGCCGTAGAGGCCGGACTGCGAGGCGAGGGCGGCGCGGGAGGCGCGCCGGATGCGTTTGCCCATGCGCCGGATGATGGCGTAGAGGAGCGGCGCGACGAGGATGGCGGCGAGCGTGAGCTGCCAATGGAGGATGAAGGCGGCGGCGAGGGCGGCCGCGCCCTTGGTGACCTGGGCGACGGCCTTGGAGAGGAGCGCGGAGAGCCCGAGTTCGAGGGCGGCGGAGTCGTTGACGACGCGGCTGACCGTGTCGGAGGTGCCGCCGACGACGACGTCGCGGAGCGGGAGCCGGAGGACGCGGTGGAAGATCTCGCGGCGGACGTTGGCGATGGTGCGCTGGACGATGGTGAGGGCGAGGAACTGGTGGAAGAAGTTGGCGATGCCGCCGAGGACGGTGAGGACGCCGAGCGCGCCGACGATGGCGACGACGGCGGTGAACTCGCCCCTGGGGAGGGCGTCGATCCAGGGCTGCGGGATCTGGAACCAGGCGGGGGCGCCCTCGTTGAGCTGGGCGGCGAGGCCGGGGAGGTCCCTGCCGTCGCCGAGGATGCTCTTGAGGACGGGGTAGAGGCCCAGGAGGCCGGCGCCGAGGCCGAGCGCGGAGAGGACCGCCATGACCATGGCCGTCACGAAGGTGCAGCGGTAGCGGAGCATCCGCCGGGCGAATGACCAGAGTGAAGCCATGCGTGCGGGCAGTATCCCGGTTTTGGCGCGCGGTGACAAACGGGCCTTTGGGGCGGCCGGCGCATACTGTGTTGGCTGCACCGGGGGCGGTCGAGATTCCCATGAGCGTCACGGTCGTCATCCCCTGCTACAACCACGGGCGGTTCGTACGTCGCGCGGTCGACTCGGCGCTCGCGCAGGAGGGCGCCGATGTCCGTGTGGTGATCGTGGACGACGGGTCGGACGACGGGGCTTCGCCGGCGGCGTGCGACCGGTGCGTCTCGATCGATCCGGCGCGGGTGAGCGTGCGCCGGCAGGAGAACCGGGGGCTCCCGGCGGCGCGGAACGCGGGCGCGGCGGGGGCAACGACGGAGTACCTGGTCTTTCTCGACGCGGACGACTGGATCGA
>CAZMPE010000405.1:1930-2699 GCA_964567955.1 uncultured Phycisphaeraceae bacterium
CCCCCACCCACCCCCCCCCCCCCCTTTTTCCAGCCCCCCGCCCCCCCGCCCCCTCCCCTCTGTCCGTCCCAGACGCACTTCCGATCTTGGGCGGCGAGCCCGGAGGTGTCTCACGCGTACTGCCAGGAGCGGCTGGTGGGGCGTCAGACGGGGGTGTGGCGCGTCCCGGACTGGGACCCGATGCTGATGCTGATCACGAACCTGCACCCGGTGACGGCTCTCGTGCGTCGGTCGTGCTTCGAGGCGGCGGCCGGGTTTGACGAGACGATGACGGGCGGGTACGAGGACTGGGACTTCTGGCTGCGGATGGTGGAGCGCGGGTGGCGGGGCGTGCGGGTGCGGGAGCCCCTGTTTGTCTGGCGCCGGCACAGCGATGCGACGATGATCGGGACCGTGGGCGCGAACCACGAGGCGCTCTACCGCCGGCTGGTGGCGCAGCACGCGGGGCTGTTCGAGCGGCATTCGCCCGAGTTGCTCGCGCGGATGAACGCGATGCTCCGCCGGTTCGAGATGAACTGGCTGGACGAGTCGGGCGAGCCGATCAACCTTCTGGCGCTCAAGGGCCAGCGCGAGATGTATGAATCCATGGCGGCGGTGCGGCTGCACCGGGCCCTGCACCGGACGATCGGATCGATGCCGCGCCCGCTGGCGGCCGGCATTCGCCGGATCCTGGGCGCCCTCAAGCGGCTGGCGCCCGGGGGCGGGCGACCGGCGGGTCACGGGTCGAACTGAGGCGAGTCCATCCAGACGGGGCTGACCCGCGGGTCGA
>CAZMPE010000406.1:0-2687 GCA_964567955.1 uncultured Phycisphaeraceae bacterium
TCGTAGACCTCCCGGGCCACGGTCGCCACGGCCAGCGGCTTGCCGCCCTTCTCCAGCAGCAGGGCCCCGTGCCGATCGAGCGTCAGCACCACGGCCTCGAGCGCGAGCGAATCGAGCAAGTTCGTCGCCAACGCCGCGTTGTGCCCGGCCGCCGCGTCATCGGGATCGGTCGTCAGGCCGGTGGCGATCTCCGCCTCCGTCCGGTTGGGCGTGATCGCCGTCGCGCCCGCGTACTTCGAGTAATCCTCCAGGCGCGCCGGATCGACGAAGACGGGTTTGCCCGCTTTCTTGCTGCGCTCGATCACCGCGCGGCAGAGCGGGGCCGAGCAGACGCCCTTGCCGTAGTCCTCGATGCAGACGACATCGGCGCCGGCCAGCGCCGTGTCGAACTTCGCGAGGATCGCGTCGAGGACCGGACCGGCGATCGGCTCGCGCGACTCGAAGTCGACGCGGAACATTTTCTGCGGGTGGCGGTGCTGGGCGAGGCCGATCAGGCTGCGCTTCACCGTGGTCGGCCGGCCCGGGTCGGAGACCAGCCCCGCCGTCGAGACGCCGCCTGACTCGAGCGCCTCGCGCAGGCGCTTGCCCTCGGCGTCATCGCCGGTGACGCCGAACCCGATCACCTTCGCTTTCATCGCGATCAGGTCGAGGCAGACGTTGGCCGCGCCGCCCGGCCGGTCCTCGGTCCGCCGGACGTGCAGGACGGGCACGGGCGCATCGGCGCTGAGGCGGTCGGCGTCGCCGTACTGGAACTGGTCCAGCATGAAGTCGCCGACCACGAGCGCCGTGAACGGCCGCCACCGGGAGAGATGTTCAAGAAGTGTGTCCATCGGGCAGGCAAAGTGTATGGGGCCGTCTAAGCCGGCGTGCCCGCCGCGGCTTCGAGCACCGCTTCGTCCAGTGCCGCGCCGCCCTCGGCGAACTCGAGCCGCAATCGCGGGCGCGCGACCGGGCAGGGCCATCGGTCCGGAAGGACGTGGCGCAGTTTCGACCAGTCCTTGCCCGTGGTCACGATCGCGCTCGCCGCGGTTCGCCGGGCGGTGTCGATGATGCGCGCGATCGTGGGCGCGGCGTAGGGGTCGTGGTCGCGCAGCACGATCTCGGCCGCGACCTTGCCTCCGGTACGCCGGCGGCACTCGTCGAGGAAGGGTCCGGGGTTGCCGATCGCGCACACGGCGACGACCGATCGGCCGTTGAGCCATTCGAGGCCCGCTTCGCCCGGCGCGCCGGCGCCGGTCAGTTCCAGCGCCGACCAGGTGTGCCGCGCGACGGCGGTTTGCAGGTGGAAGTTCTGTCCGACGACATCGCCCTTCAGGCGCGCGACGAACGCGGGCGAGACCGACTCGGCGTGGGTGATGACGGCGAAGTGGGCCCGCCCGAGCGAGCCGACCGGCTCGCGCAGCCACCCCGCGGGCAGGAGCGAATCGGTGAACGGGTCGCGGGTCGCGTCGATCAGAACGATGTCCAGGCGGCGCGCCAGCCGCCGGTGCTGGAAGCCGTCGTCGAGGACGATGCAGTCCACCTCAGCGCCGCGCGGCGACGCGAAGAGTTCGATCAGTCCGTCCACGCGGTTGGCCCGCGCGACGACGGGTACGTCGGGGAAGCGCCGCGCGTACTCCGCCGCCTCGTCCGACTCGCCGTTGCGCGAGGCGTACCCGCGCATGGCCACGCACGGCCGCCGGCCCGCATCGAGCAGCACGCGGAGCAGGTGGGCGACCATCGGGGTCTTGCCCGTCCCCCCCACCGACAGGTTGCCGACGCTGATCACGGGCCGGTCCATGCCCACGACGCCGCGCCCGGCGTCGAACCGCCTGTTCCGCTTGCGGATCGCCGCGCCGTACGCGCGGGCGAGCAGGCGCCCGAACGGCCCGGGGACGGCGGGCCGCGCCGCCGGCAGCGTTTGGTCGGCGCCGGTCATCCTCTGGGCCCGAGCTTCTTGCGCAGCTCGCGCATCTCGTCGCGGTGGAGGCGCACCGAGTTGGCCATGTCGATGACGGCGAGCAGGATGACCATCATGAGGAGGCAGGCGACCGTCGTCCACACGAGCACGAAGGCCCGCTTGTCGTCCACGTCCACGACGCCGCCGCCGTAGGCGATGAGCGGGATGAGGAACATCATGAGCAGGTTGTTGGCCGACCGGATGCGCCGCCGGCGTGCATCCATCGGGCGCGCCCCCGCGGGCGGCGGCGCGTTCATGGCCAGGAGGTGGGCCGTGAGCAGCAGGAGCAGCACCGCGCCGAGCGGCACCGCGATCCAGACCGGCATCAGCGTGTCGGCGAGGATCACCGCTCGGCCCCCCCCGCCCTCCACAATCGCTCCAGCCGGCGCGCCAGCGCGAGCATCGGAAGGCCCACGATCGTGGACGGGTCGCCGTCGTACTCGATCGGCCAACCCGCGTTCAAACGCTCGTTGAGGTTGTACCCGCCGGCCTTGCCGCGCCACTCGCCGGATGCGACGTACTCGCCGATCCGCCGCTCGCCGATCGAACCGACGCGCACGGTCGCGCGGTCCACGAAAAGGTGGCGCTCGGAGCCCGGCAACGCCCCGAGCGGATCCAGCAGCGCCACGCCCGTGAGCACCACGTGCGTTCCGTTCTCGAGCTTTCGCAGGATCCGCGCGGCATCCGTTGCGTCCGCGGGCTGACCGATGATCTCTCGCTGTCCGCCCGCGCCAACGTCGGAACTGCG
>CAZMPE010000407.1:0-2660 GCA_964567955.1 uncultured Phycisphaeraceae bacterium
GCCGACGTGGAGGCGGTAGACCTCCTTGTAGCGCTCGCAGAGCTCGACGAGGCCGTCGGCGGGCACCTCGGTGTCGAGCTCGACGTGGAACTTCATCTTGACTTCGGCGAAGGCGTGCTCGAAGTGCTCGTGGTCGACGCCCATGACGACGTCGCCGAACATGTTGATGAGGCGGCGGTAGGCGTCGTAGGCGAAGCGCTGGTTGCCGGTGGCGGCGGCGAGGCCGGCGACCGAGGCGTCGGTGAGGCCGAGGTTGAGGATGGTGTCCATCATGCCGGGCATGGAGACGGCGGCGCCCGAGCGGACGGAGACGAGGAGCGGGTTGGCGTTGTCGCCAAACTTCTTGCCGAGCTCCTTTTCGAGCATGGCGATGTTCTTGTGGACGTCGTTCATCAGCCCGTGCGGGAGTCGCTTGCCGGCCTTGTAGTACGCGGCGCACGTATCGGTGGTGATCGTGAACCCGGGCGGCACCGGCAGGCCGATGCTCGTCATGTCGGCGAGGTTCACGCCTTTGCCGCCGAGCAGGAGCTTGAGGCCGGGGTTGCCCTCGGTCTTCGTCGCGCCGAAGTAGAAGACCATCTTGCCGTCGTACTTGCCCGGCTTGGCCGCCTTGGCGGGCTTCTTGCGCGGCAGGGTGCGGGGCTTCTTGCGGGTGACCGCGCCGCCGGTGGACGCCGCGTGCCGACGGGTGACCTTGCTCACGCTTCTCTTGGCCATGATGTGCCGGTGCCTCTCGTTGCCGCGCGGTCGTGCCGGGCGATGGGCCCGGTGATCGCGGGAAAGTGTGCGGTTCGTCCGTCGCGGTTCGCGCGGCGGGGTCGTGATGATAGAACGACGCCCGGCGAGTGAACAGGCGCGCACGGTCTGTGTACGGTGGCGGGGCGATATCATGTGGCCCATGACAAGCGTCCGCACACGGCCCCGCCCCACTCGGCTGGTCCGGGCCCTCGACTGGAGGCTCGAACCGGGCTCGGTGGTGGGCGCGTGGCCCGACCATGCGGCGCTGGCGGCGCTGTGGTCCGGCGCGGGTCCGAGCCGCTCGAGATGGACGATCCTGGCCATGCCGACGGGCTCCGTGGTTGGGCGGGTTGAGGGCGGGGCGATCGGGCTGGATTGGCGGGGCGTGCGTGCGGGAACCGGGGAGGGCCTGGACGGGCTGTTTGACGCGATGGCGCGGGGCGCGGGGCACGCGGTGCGGCGCAAGCCGGATTCGCCGCCGTTCGTCGGCGGATGGATCGGCTGGCTGGGGTACGGGGTCGGGGCGGCGATCGAGCCGGCGGCGCGGCATGCGGCGCGGGCGCGCGATGACCGCGGGTGGCCCGACCTGGTGTGGCACCAGTGCCCCGGCGCGTACATCCATGATCGCGAGACGGGGCGGTGGTGGGCCGCGGGGACGGAGCGCGGGGTGCGCGAACTGCCATTGGGGATCGGCGCCGAGCCGGGGCCCGGGCGCGCGAAGGAGTTTGAGATCGGCGCGATGGCGAGCGAGACGGGGCGCGCGCGGTACGAGGAATCGGTGCGGCGGGGGCTCGAGTACATCCGGGCGGGCGACGTCTTCCAGGTGAACCTGACGCACCGGCTGACCGGGTCGTTCCGCGGGTCGGCGCGCGCGTGCTTCGTCGACCTGATGGCGCGGTCGGAGGCGTGGTACGGCGCCTACGTCGAGGAGGAGGGTCCGGACGAGCGTCGGATCATGGCGTCGGCGAGCCCCGAGCTGTTCCTGGAGTTTGACGCCCGGAGCAGGCGGGTGGTGACGCGACCCATGAAGGGGACGCGGCCGATCGGGGCCGACCCGCGCGACCTGGCCGAGAGCGAGAAGGACCGGGCGGAACTGAACATGATCATCGACCTGATGCGCAACGACCTGGGGCGGGTCTGCCGCTTCGGGTCGGTGCGGGTGGACGAGGCGCGGGTGATCGAGCCGCACGGGCGCGGCGGCGGGGCGCTGCTGCAGGGGGTCGCGACGGTCTCGGGCGTGCTGCGGGAGGGTGTCGGGCTCGGGGAGTTGGTGCGTGCCGCGTTCCCGGCGGGGAGCGTGACGGGCGCGCCGAAGATCCGGGCGATGCAGATCATCGAGGAGTTGGAAGTGGGCGCGCGCGGGCCATATTGCGGGGCGGTCGGGTACGTGAGCGATTGCGGGAACGCGGCATTGAGCGTCGCGATCCGGACGGCGCTGATCGGCGGGAGGAAGGGCCTCGCGCTGGATGGGATCGAGGGCGGACGGCTCGACTACAGCGTCGGGGCGGGGATCGTGGCGGACAGCGACCCGGGGAGCGAGTGGCGCGAGACGCTCGATAAAGCGGGGACGCTGGGAGAGGCCGGAGAGCCCTGAGACGTGGTGCGTGCCGCGTGCTGCGTGCTGCGGGGGGAGGCGATCGGGGCATCGGCGGATGGGGGATTTGCGGCGCGGGGGGCGGCTGTAGTTGAGGATGCGGATGGCGATGCGGACGCGCCGACCGGGGTCGAGCTCCGTATCGAGATCGGCGACGAGGGCGTTGAGGGCGATCCGGTCACGCTCGTGCCGGCGGATCGCCTCGATCAGGTCGGCGACCTGGTGAAGAGAGACGGGGGTGTCCGGGTGCGTGTCCACGCCCGTGTTGTACGCGCAGGGGAGGGCGGCATGGCACAAAAAGGGTCGATGATACCGGAATGAGCGCACA
>CAZMPE010000408.1:0-2651 GCA_964567955.1 uncultured Phycisphaeraceae bacterium
CTGATCCTGTGTGAAGATCGATGCGGCGAGGCCGAAGCGGGTGGCGTTGGCCTGTTCGATCGCCTCGTCGAGCGAGTCGACGACCGCGATACGGAGCAGGGGCCCGAAAACCTCGACGTCCGCGCCGGGGTCCTCGCCCTGGCGGGTCGATCCGCCCTCGGGTTCGGCGGGCTTGAATCGTTCGACCTGGATCACGCTCGGCGTGACGTACCACCCGCCGCCGGGGACATCGACGGTCGTCGACTCGACCAGGACGCGGGCGCCCGCCGCGGCGGCCCGACGCTGGAAGGCGAAGACCGCGCTGCGAGCGGCTTCGCTGATGATCGGGCCCATGAAGACGGGGTGCTCGGCGCGCGGGTCGCCGACGATCAGGCCCGCGGCGGTCTTGCACAGCGCCGGGATGAACCTGTCCGCGGCCTGGCGGTGGACGATGACGCGGCGGGTGCAGGTGCAGCGCTGGCCGGTCGTGATGAACGCCGAGCGGGCGCACTCGATCGCGGCCTGCTTCAGGTTGGCGTCGGGAAGGACAACCGCCGCGCTGTTGCCGCCCATCTCGAGAGCGACGATTCGTCCGGGGGTATCGAGGTTGGCCTCGAGGATGCGACGGCCGACGGGCCATGAACCGGTGAAGAGGACGCCGTCGACGGAGGGGTGCTTCACGAGCGCGGCGGCGACGTCCGCGCCGCCCTGGACGAGGTTGACGACACCGGGCGGGGCGCCTTCGGCTTCGAGGGCCTCGTGCATCAACTCGGCGAGGAGTTGTCCGACGCCGGGGGCCTTGTCGCTGGGCTTGAGGACGATGGTGTTGCCCATCGCGAGCGCGGGAACGATGTGACCGTTGGGGAGGTGGGCGGGGAAGTTGTACGGCCCCACCACTGCCATGACGCCGTGCGGGCGGAACCAGCAGCGGCCCTCGCGGGTGGCGCCGATGGGCGTGTTGAACCCCGTGACGCGTCTGAGCGGGCCGTGTTCGCTCTCGTCGAGCGTGATATCGATCTTGGCGGTGAGGGCGCCGGCTTCCGTCCTGGCGTCCCACATCGCCTTGCCGGTCTCATCGCAGATGAGGTCGGCGATCCGCTGGGAGTTTCGCTCGAAGACGGCGCGGAGCCGGCGGAGGGCGGCGAATCGGCGTTCGCTTGGCCAGCGCGACCAATCGGCGAGGGATTCGCGGGCGGCCGCCGCGGCTCGGTCGACGTCGCGGACGCGCGGCGAACCGGCCCAGATCGTCTGGTCGGGGCGTGCGGGATTCTTTGACATGAGCCGATCGCCGCCGATCTGTTCCCAGCGGCCGCCGATCAGATTGGAGGGCTCGCGCCCGAGGGAGGCGTGCCGCGCGCTCAAGTCCGCACCTTGCCCGACTTGCCGCCCGGCTTGCGCTTCTTGTCGCCCGCCGGCTCGTCCATCAGGGTGACGCCGACATTGATGCCGGGCTCCCATCCGAGCGCGGTCATGGCTGGCCTGGGCAGGCGGAGGCCCGCGGCGCCCTTGCCGATCGCCAGCGGCGTGTCGATCGCGCGGTATTCGCCGTCGCGGTTGAGGTGGCTGACAAAGCCGCGCCGCTTGCACTCGTTCGCCGCGGCGGGCTCGCCGAGCACGCTCTGCGAGGTGGCTTTGACGACGGAGATGTCGTCGGTGGCGGCCTCGAGGTGGGGCCCGCCGTCGAAGGGGTCGACGAACTCGCGGTACTTGAAGCCGAGTTTCTCGAGCATCTTGCGTGCGGGGACGGTTTCCTCGTGCACGCGTCCGACGACGTCGCGGGCCTCGGGCGGGAGGAGGGAGAGGTAGATGTCTTCCTTTGGCAGGAGCGCGGAGATGAACTCGCGGGAGCGCTGGCAGTGCTTGTCGGCCTCGGTGTAGCTGAGGGGGATGAAGCGGCGTCCGAGGTACTCCCAGAGCATGTTCTGGCCGTCGAGGGTGATCGGGGCCATCATCTCGGCGATGACGCGGCTGGAGAAGAGCCGCCGGTAGAGGCCCATGAAGTGGAAGCGCTGCAGGGCCAGGAAGCGGCCGAGCCGGTGGCCGCGCGAGGCGGGCTGGAGGATGAGCCCGCCGATCTCGGTCGGGCCGGTTTCGTCGGCGTGCAGGCGTGCGACGATGTGGCTGGTTCCGGTCTGGAGCGACTGGCTGAAGAACTCGCGGCGGGAGAGCTTGAGCGAGAAGTTGGGGTGACCCGGCCCGCCCATGCGTGCCATGATCTGCGAGGTGCCGAGGCAGACGCCGCTGTCCATGTCCTCGAGGACGAACATGAAGAGGTCGGAGTGCTTCATTCCGGCGCCGAGGCCGAGTCCCGCGCCGGCCTTGAGCCCGTTGTCCGAGACGCCGGGCATTTCCGCGGGCACTTCGCCGCCGGCGGCCTTGATGAAACAGGCCTGGCTGTGCACGATCTTGCCGGCGATCAGTTCCTTGTCCGCGGGCAGGTTGATGAAGTGGACCATCTTGGCCAGCTTCAGCAGCGTGCCGAGGTCGTCGAGCTTGGCTTGGCGGATCGCGAACAAGAATGGACCCTTCCGTTGGCGCCATTCCGTGGCGCCATTCGAACCGATGGAGACCTGATCACGCGGCCCGCGGCCGGTCCGCGGCGCGGGGGCCGGCCTGCATGATTCGCCGGCCGCCCTGGCGAGACCGCGCTCGATGCACGCGAAGACGTCGGG
>CAZMPE010000409.1:0-2644 GCA_964567955.1 uncultured Phycisphaeraceae bacterium
CTGATCCGTTCGCCCTCGAGCATCAGCGCCGCGGGCGGGATGGGAAGCTGCCGATCCATCGCCGCGAGGAGCTCGTTCAGCGTCGCCTCGTCCAGGGGGCGCTCCACCATCGCCAGGCGGAGCTCGTTGAACGACAGCTGGATGACCGCCATCCCCACGAGGTGATCGATCATCAATGGTTGTTGCGCCACCGCCCGCCCGATCGCCAGTGTCTGCTCGAACGCCGCGACGAGCCCCGGCCCGTCGCCCGCCTCGTTCGCGAGGCGCATCCGAGCCGCGCCGATCCGGGCCAGCTGACGGCACGCCCCGAGTTCCGGCAGCATGACCTCCATCAACCGGCCCCTGGGCAGCGGGCGAATCGCCCGCGGAATCGCCGCGATCCTCGCCTGCAGCGCGAAGACACCGCACTCCTCCAGGCGCGCCAGCCCCGCCTGCGCCTTGGCACGCAGTTGCTCCAGCGTAAAGGCCCCGTAGGCCGCCGCCGCGCCGGGGCCACGGATCACGTCGTAATCCAGCGGCACGTCGCCGGGCTCGTCCATCCGCCGCGACGGCCACAGCTCATTCACGACTTCGGCCTGCACCGCCGCGGCCTCGAGGAGCAGCGGCCAGACGTTCGTCGTGCCGTCAGCGCCCCGAGCCGCCGGCGGCTGGTACGACTCCGCCAGCCTCATCATCTCTCCCGCGTAGTCGATCGCGCTCCCGGGCGTCGCCGTCAGCGCCCGGTAGACCTCCAGCCCGATCCACCCGGCGATGAGCGCGCCGATCGCCAGAGCCACGTTCCGCGGGCGAAGCCATCGACGACGGGCTAAAGCTCGCATCTCCACGCTCACAGTTCTACCACATCGGCGCCGATCGGTTGAAGGGCAATCAACGCGCCCAGGCCCTCCGCCCGATGTACCCTCTCCATATGGACGCCATGTCCGCCCTCACGTCGCTGGCCATCGCCCTCGGCCTCGGCCTGCTCGTCGGCCTCCAGCGCGAACTCGCCGAGTCCCGCGTCGCCGGGTTCCGCACCTTCGCCCTCGTCACCGTCCTGGGCACCCTCGCCGCCTTCGCCGCGCAACAGTTCGGCGGATGGATCATCGGCGCGGGCCTCATCGGCGTTGCCGCGGCGACCGCGATGGGCGATTACAAGGCTCTCCAATCGCCGACGGGGCGCGGGCCGGGCATCACCACCGAGATCGCCGTGCTCGTCATGTTCCTCGTCGGCGTCGTCGCGGCACAGCCCGAGCCCGGCAGCCGGCAGGTCGCGGTCGCGGTCGGCGTCGCGGTCGCCGTTCTCCTGCAGGCCAAGGAGCGGCTCCACAACCTCGCCACGAAGCTCGGCGAGGGCGACCTGCGTGCCATCCTTCTCTTCGCCGCGATCACGTTCATCGTCCTGCCCATCCTCCCCGATGAGGCGTACGGCCCGTACGACGTCTGGAACCCGCGCATCCTCTGGCTCATGGTCGTGCTGGTGGTCGGCATCAGCCTCGCCGGCTACATCGCCTACAAGTTCGCCGGGCCCCGCGCCGGCACCGCCCTCACCGGCCTGATCGGCGGCCTCATCTCCTCGACCGCCGTCACGCTCAGCTTCTCGAAGCGCGCCGCCTCGTCGACCGCCGCGCGGAACAGCGCCGTCCTCGCCATCGCCCTCGCCTCCGCCGTCCTCTACGGACGAATCCTCGTCGAGATCGCGGCCGTCGGCCCGCAGCTCCTGCGGCACGCCGCCTGGCCGATCGGGGCCATGCTCGGCGCGTCCCTTGCTGCAGCCGCCATCGTCTACCTGCGGGCCGGGCTCAAGGACGCGGCCGTCCCCGAGCAGTCCAATCCGACGGAGCTGCGCACCGCGCTCGTCTTCGCGCTCCTCTTCGGCGTCGTGCTGCTCGCCGTCGCCTGGGCCCGCGATGTCCTCGGCGGCGCGGGGATCTACGCCGTCGCCGCCCTCTCCGGCATCCATGACATGGACGCCATCACGCTCTCCAGCGCCCGTCTTGTGCAGACCGACGCGCTGGACGCCCCCACCGCCTGGCGCGCCATCGTCCTCGCCGCCATCGCCAACATGATCTTCAAAGCCGCCCTCGCCGGGATGTTCGGCGGCGCCGCCCTCTTCTGGCGCATCGCCGCCATCTTCGCCCCCGCCGCGGCGGTCGGGCTGCTGTTCTTCCTTTTCTGGCCGACCGCCCCGGCGTGAGAGCTACTCCGGAGCAGGATTCACTGCGGAGAGGGCATCGTCGGGAACCGAGTCGAGCGCGCCGCGGTCGTCGTCGGCGCCATCGGTTGATTTGTCACGGGCAGCCGAGCGCGAACTTCGACTGGAAGCATCCGAAGTCGGCCAGGTTCAGCGCCCCGTCCCCGTTGCAATCGGCGTACGGGTCCTGCAGCGCGAACTTGATTTGGAAGCAGCCGAAGTCGGCGAGGTTCAACTGGCCGTCGGCGTTGCAGTCGGGGTAGCAGATGAGGCGCGTCCACAGGAGCGCCTCGTCGCGCCCTGTCGAGTTGTTCAACCCGCCCCCCGAGACATGGAGCGTGGTCCCGTCGCTCCAGATCGCGAGGGCGTAGGTGTCCCCCCACGACCCCGTCAGAACCGCCCAGAGGTCTTCCCACGAGGCGGCCGAGCCGCTCCAGATCCCCGCCCGCCACACGCCGCCGATACGTACATACC
>CAZMPE010000410.1:0-2629 GCA_964567955.1 uncultured Phycisphaeraceae bacterium
CGCTGCTACTACGACCTCGTGATCGAGGTCGCGATCGTCCGGCCCGGGCCGATCCAGGGCGACATGGTCCACCCCTACCTGCGCCGGCGCAACGGCGAGGAGCCCGTCGAGTACCCCAGCGAGGCGATCCGCGATGTCCTCGGGCGGACGCTCGGCGTCCCGCTCTTCCAGGAGCAGGCGATGCGCCTGGCCATCGTCGCCGCGGGCTTCAGCGCCGGCGAGGCCGACAAGCTGCGCCGCGCCATGGCCGCGTGGAAGCGGAAGGGGGACAAGCTGCTGGCCTTCGAGGACCGCTTCATCGGCGGCATGCTCGGCAACGGATACGACGCCGGCTTCGCGCACCGGTGCTTCGAGCAGCTCAAGGGCTTCAGCGAGTACGGGTTCCCCGAGTCGCACGCCGCGTCCTTCGCCCTGCTCGTCTACGTCTCGGCGTGGCTCAAGCGTCACCACTCCGCGGCGTTCGCGGCGGCGCTCATCAACAGCCAGCCGATGGGCTTCTACGCGCCGGCGCAGATCGTCCGCGACGCCGGCGAGCACGGCGTCGAGGTGCGGCCGGTGGATGTGAACGCCAGTGGATGGGATTGCACGCTGGAGAGTGACAAAGTGGCAGGGTGGCAAAGTGGCGAAGTGGGAGAAGCATCCCTTCCGGCACACTCTGCCACTCTGCCACTTTGCCACTCCGCCACTTCCCCTTCCGTCCGCCTGGGCACACGGCTCGTCCGCGGGTTGTCCGAGGTTCACGGTCGCGCGATCGAGCGGGCGGTGCGCGGGCACGGGCCGTTCGGGTCGATCCGCGATCTGCGGCGCGGCGCGGGGGTGCCCGTCGGCGCGCTGCGGGCCCTGGCTCGCGCCGACGCCTTCCGCTCCATGGGCCTGGACCGGCGGCACGCGCTCTGGGCGGTGCGCGACCTGCGCGACGAGGACCTGCCGCTCTTCGCGGACGAACGGGACGCCGAGGCCCCCGCGCCCCTGCCCGCCATGCCCCTGGACCGGCACGTGGTGCAGGATTACGCCACCGTCGGCCTCTCGCTCAAGGCGCACCCGATCTCGTTCCTGCGGGAGGCGCTCGAGGCCCGCGGCGCGACGCCCGCGGCGGACCTGCGCGACCCGCGCGCCTGGCCCGCCGGGCGCCGGATCGCCGTCGCGGGGATCGTCCTCTGCCGCCAGCGGCCGGCGACGGCCTCCGGCGTCGTCTTCATCACGCTCGAGGACGAGACCGGGATCGCCAACCTCATCATCCGGCCGAAGATCTACGAGCGGTACCGGCGCGATGCGCGGCACGCGGTCATGCTCTTGGCGCGGGGAAAGGTGGAACGCCAGGGCCAGGTCGTGCACGTGCTGGTCAGCCGCGTCGACGACCTCGCCGGCGTGCCGGAGGGGATCCCCCGCAGGTCCAGGGACTTCCGCTGACGCGGTACACTCGGCCCGTGACCACACCCGACTACCTGAGCCTCGTCCCGCCCTGGCGCGTCGAGCCCGCGCGCGAGATCGTCAGGACGCGCATCTTCACGCTCCACTCGCGCCGCTGCACCTCGGCCACCGACCCGCGCCGATCCGGCGACTTCGTCTACCTGCAGTGTCCGGACTGGGTCAACACCATCGCGATCACGCCCGACCGGCGCGTCGTCATGATCGAGCAGTTCCGCTACGGCCTCGCCGGCGTCACGCTCGAGATCCCCGGCGGCGTCGTGGACACGGGCGAAACGCCGGACGAGACCTGCCGGCGCGAACTTCTCGAAGAGACCGGGTACGCCGGCGACGCCGCGGCGGTCATCGGTGTCGTCTCCGCCAACCCGTCGATGCAGGACAACCGCGTGCACACGGCCGTCGTCCGCAACGCCCGCCGGGTCGCCGACCTCGCGCTCGACCCCGACGAGGAGATCGCGGTCCGGCTCGTGCCGCTCGACGAGATTCCCGGGCTGATCCGCTCGGGCGTCATCCACCACGCCTTCGTCGTCGCGGCCTTCCACCACCTGTCCATGACGCCGCCCTGACACGCCGGGCCCGTCCGTACTACTCTTAGGCCGATGCAGCCGCTCGTCGGGATCATCATGGGCTCCAAGTCCGATTGGGAGACCATGTCGCACGCCTCGGAGACGCTCAAGACCCTCGGCGTCCCGCACGAGACGCGCGTCGTCTCCGCCCACCGCACGCCGGACCTGCTCTTCGAGTACGCCGCGGGGGCCGCGGCACGGGGCCTCAAGGTGATCGTCGCGGGCGCCGGCGGCGCGGCCCATCTGCCCGGAATGGCGGCGTCCAAGACGGTCCTTCCCGTGCTCGGCGTGCCGGTGGAGTCGAAGTCGCTCAAGGGCCTTGACTCGCTCCTGTCCATCGTGCAGATGCCCGGCGGCGTGCCCGTCGGGACGCTCGCGATCGGCAAGCCGGGGGCGATCAACGCCGCGATCCTCGCCGCCTCCATCGTCGGCAACAAGCACCCGGAGCACCGCGAATCGGTGCGGAAGTACCGCGAGTCGATGACGGCGGAGGTGCTCAAGCACCCGGACCCCTCGACAGGAACGCGCCCGTGAAGATCGGCGTCCTTGGGGGCGGTCAACTGGGCCGGATGCTCGGCCTCGCCGGTCTGCCCCTGGGGATGACGTTCCGGTTCTATGACGAAACGGCGGAGGCG
>CAZMPE010000411.1:0-2622 GCA_964567955.1 uncultured Phycisphaeraceae bacterium
CGTAGCCGGGGACGATGACGATCTCGCGGCTGCGCTTGAGGGTGGCGGCGGCGCCGTGGGCGTCGATGGAGCGGACGTCGCCGGTGGGCGCGGCGGCGGGGGTGCCGCCGGATTCCGTCCCGAAGCCGCCGAGCATGACGCCGACGATGGAGCGGTTCATGCCGCGGCACATGATGTAGCTGAGGATCGCGCCGCTGCTGCCGACGAGTGCGCCGGTGACGATGAGGAGGTCGTTGGAGAGCATGAAGCCCGCGGCGGCGGCGGCCCAGCCCGAGTAGCTGTTGAGCATGGAGACGACGACGGGCATGTCGGCGCCGCCGATGGCCAGGACGAGGTGCGCGCCGAGGACGCCGGTGGCGGCGGTGGCGAGGAGGAGCGGGAGGAGGCCGTCGTCGGCGCCCTGGAACCACCAGCCGAGCCAGACGGTGACGAGGACGATGGCGATGTTGACCTGGTGGCGTGCGGGGATGAGGAGCGGACGGCCCGAGAGCAGGCCCTGGAGCTTGGCGAAGGCGACGACGGAACCGGTGAACGTGATGGAGCCGATGCAGACGCCGACGTAGACCTCGAGGTCGTGGATCACCGCTTCCACGCCGGTGTGCGGCGGGGCGTGCAGGTACGCCGCGATGCCGACGAGCACCGCCGCGGCCCCGACGAAGCTGTGGAGGATCGCGACGAGCTGGGGCATCGACGTCATGCGGACGCGTGCCGCGAGGATGCCGCCGATCGCGACGCCGGGGATCATGGCGGCGGCGAGGAGGCCGAAGCCGGCGACGTGCCCGCTGACGGCGGTGGCGATGAGGGCGATGACCATTCCGGCGATGCCGAGCGTGTTGCCGCGGCGTGCGGACTCCTGCTTCGACAGCCCGCCGAGGCTGAGGATGAAGAGGGCGCTGGCGAGGATGTAGGCGCCGGTGGCGAGGTTCTCGGTGTTGACGGCGGCGAGTGTCATCGGTGGAACATGGCGAGCATGCGGCGGGTGACAAGGAAGCCGCCGGCGATGTTGATGGTGGCGAGGAGGACGGCGGCGGCGCCAAGGATGGCGGGGGCGGAGAGCCCGCCGGTGAGCTGGAGCATGCCGCCGATGATGATGATGCCGCTGATGGCGTTGGTGACGCTCATGAGGGGCGTGTGGAGGGCGGGGGTGACATTCCAGACGACCTGCCAGCCGACGAAGCAGGCGAGGATGAAGACGGTGAGGTGCGCGAGGAACGATGGGGGCGAAGCGGCGCCGATGGCGAGGAGCGCGAGGCCGGCGATGAGGAGCCAGGCGTGACCCGCGGCGCCCGCGGCGGCTTTGGCGTGGGTTCTGGGTGCGCCGGCGGGTCGGTCGCCCTCGGTGCCGGTGAGTCGTTCGGCCATGACGGGGTCGGGCGGGGCCTTGGGCCTGGGCGGGGGCCAGGTGAGGCGGCCGTCATCGAGGACGAGGGCTCCGCGGACGACCTCGTTGTCGTGGTCGATGCGGAAGGAGGTCGCGCCGCCCATCTCGTCGAGCATGTGCACGAGGTTGGAGCCGTAGAGCTGGCTGGACTGGCTGGCCATGCGGCTGGGCAGGTCGGTGAAGCCGATGATCGTGACGTCCTTGTGGACGATGGCCTGGCCCGGGCGGGTGAGGGTGCAGTTGCCGCCCTGCTCGGCGGCCATGTCGACGATGACGGAGCCGGGCTTCATGCTCTCGACCATTCCGGCGGTGATGAGCTGCGGGGCGCGTTTCCCCGGGACGAGGGCGGTGGTGATGATGATGTCGACTTCCATCGCCTGGGCCGCGAAGAGCGCGGTCTCGGCCTGGATGTACGACTGGGTCATCTCCTTGGCGTAGCCGCCGTCGCCGGAGCCCTCTTCCTTGTGGTCGAGGTGGAGGAACTCGGCGCCCATGCTGCGGACCTGGTCGCGGACGACCTCGCGTGTGTCGAAGGCGCGGACGAGGGCGCCGAGCGATCGGGCGGCGCCGATGGCGGAGAGGCCGGCGACGCCGGCGCCGATGACGAGGATCTTGGCGGGGTCGATCTTGCCGGCGGCGGTGATCTGTCCGGCGAAGAAGCGCGGGTAGTGGTGGGCGGCCTCGATGACGGCGCGGTATCCGGCGACGCCGGCCATGGACGAGAGGGCGTCCATCTTCTGGGCGCGGGTGATGCGGGGGATGCAGTCAACGGCGAGGACGGTGGCGCGCCGGGCGGCGAGGCGGTCGAGCAGGGCCTTGCTGTGGGCGGGCCAGATGAAGCAGATGAGGCGTCCGCCCTCGCGGAGGAGTTCGGTCTCGTCGCGCCCGACGCCGGGGTGGAACTCGGGCTCGCGGACCTTGAGGACGAGGTCGGCGGTGGACCAGAGGGCGGGGGCGTCCGGGACGATGGTCGCGCCCGCTTCGGCGTAGGCGCCGTCGGAGAAGCCGGCGGCGTTGCCCGCGCCGGCCTCGATCATGACGTCGAAGCCGAGGGCCTTGAGGCGCATGACGTTCTGGGGCGTCGCGGCGACGCGGCGTTCGCCGGCGTGGATTTCTCTGGGGATTCCGAGCTTCATCGCGATCGTGATCCGGCCGTGGGGGGGCCGTGGCCGGTCAGTGGACGCGATGCATCAGTCGATGGGGTCGTCGGGCTCGATGTCGTCGGGCGGCTCTTCGACCAC
>CAZMPE010000412.1:0-2620 GCA_964567955.1 uncultured Phycisphaeraceae bacterium
CAGATTGCCGATGAGCAGTGCGATGATCGCGATCACCACCAACAGCTCGATCAGCGTAAACGCTTTGCTGCGATTCTTGGACATATTCATCTCCGAATAAGAGGACACTCTCCACACGCCTCAGGGGCAACATGCCCTTGGGCGCCTTACAAGACACCGCTTCCGGGCTTGGACCAGCCGCACGTCACCGGACCGCAGGAGACAATCCTGCGCCGGACAAACGCTTGGTTGGGAGGAAACCCAAGCCGACGAACCAGAGCCCCAGATGGAGCCCGTCCTGAACCCCCTACACCCGGAACCGCACCTCGAACAGGCGCGCCCCGCGGTCGGGATCAGGAACTCAGGATGTCGGCGGGCATGTGGACGATCAGAAAACAGGGTTGGCGGTTGTTAGGCCGCCGATGAGAACGATTGGAACATGTATCTGTCCACAAACTCGCCAGTGTTTCGCGCGCGCGATACAACAGATTACAGTTTTCTATTCGCCTGTCAAGCCGGGCTGTTCCGGTTTTCGGGCCGCCGGCCGCAATACCCGAACCGAAGGAGCGTTCCATGCCCCCGCAGCCCGCCTCGGACGACCGCCCAACCCCCGAATCACGCCTTGCCGAGCTCGGCCTGACCCTGCCGGAGGCCCCGAAGCCGGTCGCCGCCTACATCCCGGCCCGCCGCGCGGGCCCGTTCCTCTTCGTCAGCGGCCAGATCCCGATCTCGCAAGGGAAGCTGATCGCCCAGGGCCGCGTGCCCACCGAGGTCAGCCTCGAGCAGGCCCAGGCGTGCGCCCGCCAATGTGTCCTCAACGCCCTCGCCGTCGCCAAGGCCGCCGCCGGCAGCCTCTCGGCCATCAAGCAGGTGGTGCGTGTCGGCGTCTTCGTGTGCTGCGATGCCGGCTTCCACGATCAGCCCAAGGTCGCCAACGGTGCGAGCGAACTCCTCGAGAAGATCTTCGGAGAGGCCGGCCGGCACGCCCGGGCCGCGGTGGGCAGCATCGACCTCCCGCTCGGGGCGCCCGTCGAGGTCGAGTTCCTCTTTGAGATGGCGTGACTTCGGCGAAGACGCCGACCGCGGTGATCAGCCGAACGCCTTCTTGTAGTCGGCGATGAACTTCGCCAGGCCCACGTCCGTCAGCGGATGCTTCATCATGTCCTTGATCACGCCGAACGGCACCGTCGCCACGTCGGCCCCGGCCAGGGCGCACTCGACCATGTGCTTGGGGTGGCGGATCGACGCGGCGAGCAGCTTCGTCTTCAGCCCGTACGTGTCGTAGATCCTGCGGATCTTGTGGATCAACTCCATGCCGTCGTCCCCGATATCGTCGATCCGCCCGATGAACGGGCTCACCAGGAACGCGCCGGCCTTCGCCACCATCAGCGCCTGCAGCGGCTGGAAGCACAGCGTCAGGTTCGTCTTCACGCCCTCGTCGCTGAACGCCTTGCAGGCCCGCAGCCCGTCCACCGTGCACGGAAGCTTGACGACGATGTTCGGCGCGATCTTCGCCCGCTCCTTGCCCTCCTTGAGCATCCCCTCGAAATCGGTCGCGATCACTTCCGCGGAGACCGGGCCCTCGACGACCTTGCAGATCTCGCCCAGCCGCTTCCCGTAGTCCGTATTCTCCTTCGCGATCAGCGAAGGATTCGTCGTGACGCCGTCGAGCACGCCCATCGCGTGCGCCTGGCGGATCTCGTCCAAGTTCGCGGTATCGATGTACAGTTGCACGGTGTTCGCTCCGTTCAGGGCTCTTGGGGGCCGGGCTTCTCGCTCGAAGAGTCTACCGGCCCCGCCGAACCCGCGCCCGGCGACTTCAGCATCGCCTTCAGTTCACGGCGAAGGATCTTGCCCGTCGGGTTGCGCGGCAACACCGGCACGATGTGGATCGCCCGGGGCACCTTGTACCCCGCCAGGTTCTGCCGGCACCAGCCGACCAGCGTCTTCGGCTCGCAGGTCTGCCCCTCGCGCAGCTCGACGAAGGCCTCGGGGAGTTCACCGCGGATCGGGTCCATCGCCCCGATGACTCCCGACGCACCGACGGCCGGGTGCTTGTTCAGAACCTCCTCGATCTCCCGCGGGAAGACGTTCTCTCCTCCCACGATGATCATCTCCTTGATCCGGCCCGTGATGTACAGGTGGCCGTCGGCATCGTGTCGGCCCATGTCGCCCGTCAGGAACATGCCGTTCTCATCGAAGGCCGCCCGCGTCTCCTCGGGAAGCTTGAAGTACCCGCGCATCACGTTGGGGCCGGTCATGATGACCTCCCCCTCCTCGTCCGTGCCGAGCACCCGGCGCGTCGTCGGGTCCACGATCTGCTGGATCATGCCGGGCACAGGCGGGCCCACGGACCGACGCCGCCACTCGCCCGGACGGCAGAGATTGGTGACGGGCGCCGTCTCGGTCAGTCCGTAGCCCTCGTTGATCGTGACACCGAACCGGTCGCGGAAGCCCTCGAACACCGCGTCGGGCAGCGGCTCGCCCCCGGACACCGCGAACCGCAGGGTCCGGAAGTCATCCGGCACCGCGCTCTTCACCTGCAGCAACGCGTTGTACATCGAAGGGATCGCCACGAACGCCGTCGGCCGGTGATCCCGCATCAGCTTCACGATCTTCTGCGGGACGAACCTCGCCGAGT
>CAZMPE010000413.1:0-2619 GCA_964567955.1 uncultured Phycisphaeraceae bacterium
CCTGTCGAGGCTGAAGGGCTGTTTCGGGCTCGGCCAGCCGCTGGCCGACGGCGTGAAGTTTCTGCTCAAAGAAGACTACACACCGACGCGGGCGGACAAGGTGCTCTTCACGCTCGCGCCCGCGGTGATCGTGATCCCGGCGCTAATCGGATTCGCGATCATTCCGTGGGGGGGCGTGTGGGAGGTGCCGACGTTTACGATCCCGCTGCTGGGGTTCGTGGTCGAGGGCGGGCCCGTGGAGGTCGCGGGTGCCGCGGTCAACGTCGGGATCATCTACATGCTGGCCGTCTCGTCGCTGGGGGTGTACGGGGTGACGCTGGGCGGCTGGGCGAGCAACAGCAAGTACTCGTTCCTGGGCGGTCTGCGGGCGACGGCGCAGATGCTGGCGTACGAGATCCCGCTCGGGTTATCGCTGCTGATGGTGCTGCTGGTGGTCGGGACGGTGATGCCGCAGGACATCGTGCGCCACCAGGTGCGCGACGGGTGGCTGATCGTGGCGCAGCCTCTGGCGGCGGTGATCTTCTTCATCTCGATCCTGGCCGAGGCGAACCGGGCCCCGTTCGATAACGCGGAGGCGGAGCAGGAGCTGGTGGGCGGCTACCACACGGAGTACTCCTCCATGCGGTTCGCGCTCTTCTTCCTCGCCGAGTACGCGCACATGATCACGTCGTCGTCGTTCTTCGCGCTGCTCTTTCTCGGCGGGTACCACCTGCCGCTGGTGCCGCTGCTCGATCCTGCGTCGACGGGGATACTGGCCGTGCTGGCCAAGTGCGCGGTCTACGGAGGCAAAGTCACGCTGCTGGTCTGCTTCATGATGGTCGTCCGGTGGACGCTGCCGCGGATGCGGTTCGACCAGGTCATGATGATGGCGTGGCAGGCGATCATCCCGATCGCGCTGATCGGCGTGGTGGTGACGAGCGTGGTGATGCACCTGAACCTGGGCGCGGCGCTCGGGCTGCCGTGGGGCGAGACGATCCCGCTGCTGGCGGCGAACGTCGCGATGGCGGCGGCGCTGCTCGCCCTGTACCCGATGCTGCCGCGGTACCAGCCCAATCGGCGGATCCCGCTGTACGGATCGCGGTTCAACCCGATGCCGGGCGAGGTGGTGGTGCACGGGCCGGTGGAGGCCGCGGCGCTCGCGGATCGGCCGGACGCGGTGGTGGTGGCGGCTACTGGCGCCGGTTGAGCCCGCCCGACGGGTGGATCCTGAACATGACGGGCAAGAGAAGGTTGCGGCCTTTGTACTGCAGCACGCGCCCGCTGATCTCGAACTCGAGCCCTTCCGGGCGCGTCGAGGCGAGGAACTCCATGCGCTCGCTGTTGAGGGACGGGGCGAGGGCGAGGGGGCGGTCGATGGAGGGCGAAGAGTCGGCGTCGTTATCGAAGACCGCGGCGGTGCTGCCGTCGCTCAGGCGTCCGAGCCGGGCCCGCCGGCGGGTGATGATGGTTCCTTCCGGGTCGGCGTCCTGTGCCTGTGAACCGGGCCGCGCTGAAGATGCGGCGGACTCGTTCGTGACCGGCGGGATGCCGAGCGAACGGGGCCGCTCGCGCTGAACTTCGAGGGCGCGGATGAGTTCGGCGGTGGTTGGCTCCGCGTCGCCGGGGCGTGTTCCCTCCTCCGGGTCTTTCGGAGCTTCGGGCGCCGCGGCGGGTTGCCCAGCCGGGACCGGGGGCACGGTGAGGAGCAGGTAGTTGCGATCGCGATAGACAAAGACCTGGCCCGTCACGTGGAAGGCGGCGTCCTCGCCGCTGTCGGCCGCGAGCTGCTCGAGGCGTGCCAGGTTCTGCGACTGGATCAGGATCATCGGGCGCTCCGTCCTCCCGCTGGCGTCGCGGTGGAAGACGAAAGCGGCGTCGCCGGAGTCGAGGCGGACGAGCGATCCGCGCTGGCGGACGAGGAAAGTTCCCTCACGTCGCAGGGGCGCCTGACGAACCGCGAAGTCGTTGGGGGCGAGTCCCTCGGACGGCTTGGCGCGGGGTTCGGCGCTGGGCGTCTGGGTCGGAGCGACGCCCTCAGGGGCCGCGGGGCGGCGGCGGATCTCGTCGGCCCGTTCCTGGACGCTCGGGTCATTGAGGACCGGGTCATTTTTCGGATCGGGGGCGGGCTGCTCCTGCCCCGCGGAGGGGATCGGGCGGGCCAGAACGCCGAGGCAGGCTGCGGCGAGGATCGGGAGCGACCGGCGCATGGGCGTCCTTTCGGGGAGCCGGGGAGGAACCGGCAGCCGGATCATCGGCGATCCGGCGGCCGGGTTCATGACATCCTACGGGCGGGGACGGCGGTCGGGCGGGGTTGACCGAATGGCGGGTGCCCCGTACGGTCCACACGACCTTCGGCCGCGTGCCAGAGTGGACTAATGGGGCGGATTGCAAATCCGTTGGGTAAAACCATCGTCGGTTCGAATCCGACCGCGGCCTTTTGAGGGGAGTGGGCCCGACCGTTTGATTGAAGGCCTGGAATGAAAACGCCCCGGGGTCGGCCCCGGGGCGTGTGGTTGTTCGGACGTCGGCGTGCTTACGGGCAGCCGATGGCGAACTTGGTCTGGAAGCAACCGAAGTCGGCGAGGTTGAGGATCGTGTCGCCGTTGCAGTCGGCGTACATGTTGCCGGTGGCGAAGTTGG
>CAZMPE010000414.1:0-2618 GCA_964567955.1 uncultured Phycisphaeraceae bacterium
AGAGGCCCATGAGCCCGGCGGAGATACTCGCCGCGGCCAAGCGCCGGGCACGCACGATCAGCCTCGCGACGGTCTACCGGGCGTTGCGGTCCATGACCGCCCGCGGCGAAGTGGCGGCGGTCGAACTGCCCGGCGAGCCGGCGCGCTACGAACTGCGTCACGCGGCGGACCACCACCATCACCACTTCCGGTGCGACGGCTGCGACCGCGTCTTCGATCTGGACGGCTGCCCGCCGGGGATCGCGAGGCTGGTGCCGCGCGGGTTCACCATGCGCGGGCACGAGATCGTGATCTACGGGCGTTGCGCGGAGTGCGGCGGGGCGTGATCAGGCCAGGTCGCGCACGGCGGCGAGCGCGGCCTCGACGTCGGACTCGTTGGTGAGCAGACTGGCGGCGAGGCGGGCGCACGAGGGCGTGTACGGGGACTCGCTGGCGACGATGTGCCTGGCGTGCAGGCGCTCGACGACCTCGTCGGGTTGCATGCCCTTGACATCGAATGAGACGATGCCGGCGGAGAGGGCCTCGCTCTTCGGCGTGTAGAGCGTGACATGGGGCATGGCGGCGAGGCCGGCCTTGATCGCGGTGTTGAGCTCGTGCGTGCGCCGCTGCACGCGGGCCTTTCCGATGACGAGGTGGAAGTTGAAGGCCTCGGGCAGGGCCCAGCGGTGCTCGAAGCTATGGAAGCCGCCGGGCGTGTGCAGCAGCCCCGGGGGCACGTGCGAGTTGAACGGCGGGATCATCGGGTCGACGTGCGCCCACGCCGACGGCGCGCCCCACCAGATGCCGGTGCCGCGCGGGCCGAAGATCCACTTGTGCGTGCCGGCGGCGAAGAAGTCGCATCCCAGGTCGGGGAGGGTGACGTCCTCGACGCCCAGGCCGTGCACGCCGTCGACGCAGAGGAGAGCGCGTTCGTTGTCGTCCCGCCCCTGGTTGGCGCGGGCGACGGCATCGGCCAACGCGCGGATGGGCAGCTTGACGCCCGTGGAGGAGTGAACCCAGGTGACGGCGACGACGCGCGTCGCGGGCGTCAGGGCCTTCTCGAGGTTGGAGGCTATCTCGTCGACGGTGGCGCTCGCCGGGTTGGCGTACAACTGGATGCGCCGGACCTTGCAGCCGGCCCGCTGGGCCCGGAACTGCAGCGAGCAACTGGTGGCGTAGTGGTCGTGCGTCGTCGAGAGGACTTCCTGTCCTTCGCGCAGCCTGATCCCGGCGTACATCAGGCCGAGGCCCATGGTCGTGCTGTCGGTCAGGGCGATGCCGCCCGCCTCGACGCCGAGGTAGGCCGCCGCGGCCTCCCGGGCGGCGGTTTCGAACTTTCCGCCCGGCCCTCCCTGATCGTGCCATGCCGCGATGGGGTTGGCGTCGAGGCGGGCCCTGTGTCGCGCGATCGCGTCGCGCACCGTGCGCGGGTGGGAGGCGAGGAAGAAGCCGGAGAAATGGCGCAGGCCGGGCTCGAGGTCGAACTCGGCCCGGATGGACTCCCAGTCGTCCGGGTCGAGGCGAGCGACGGGCGGGCGTGCGACGGCCTGTGGCGCGGCCGCGGCGGCGCCGAGAACAAGCCCGGTACGGAGGAACTCCCGGCGTTGCAGCATGGCCGATCTCCTGGTCCGGTTACCAGTTTACGGCGTCTTGAGGGTCTTGCTCAGGATGGAGCTGCGGTAGTTCGTGTACGGCCATTGCCAGTACTCGATGAAGCGGTACCCGCGCCGCATGTAGAACTCGTAGAGGTCGTGGTCGGGCTCGGCCATGCTCAGGGCGAGTTCGCTGGCGTCGCACGCGATGGCCCGCTGCTCTGCGCGGTCCAGGAGCATGCGTCCGATGCCGCGTCCCTGAACGTCCGGGTCCACTCCGAACTGCGAGAAGCTGTCGACGTGCTTGTTCTGGAACCAGGGGGGCCCCTCGGCGTCCTCGACCTCATGGAAGAGGATGGTGCCGACGATTCGGCCCTCGAGGACGGCGATGAAGCACTCCCCATTGGAGCAGCGTTTGCGTGTGGTGTCCTCGTCCTGCCGTCCGGCGAGCGGGCGCAGGCCCATGGCGACCTGCCCGGCGTACGCGCGGTGCAGCAGCTTCGTGAGCTCGGCGAAGGAGTCTTCCGGCAGCAGGCGGCGGATGGTGACGGGGGCCAGGGTCGCGGGCTCGGTCGGCATGAACGGGAACTATAGAATGGTCGCGATGACCGGGCGCATTCTTCAGCCGAGCAAGGCGGTCCCCACGGCGGGCGTGCTGCCGGTGCGCGTGCGGTACTGCGAATGCGACTCGATGGGCGTGGCGCACCACGCCGCCTACGCCCCTTGGCTGGAGATGGGCCGGACGGAGCTGCTGCGTGAAGCCGGGGTGACGTACGCGCAGATGGAAGAGGCGGGTGTCTACCTCGTCGTCGCGCGGATGGAGTTGAAGTACCGGCGCCCGATCCGCTACGACGACGTGGTTGAGGTTCGGACGCGGGTGAGCGGCGGCAGCCGTGTCAAGATCGAGCACGAGTACGAGATCGTCCTGCTCGAGGCGAGCGGGCCGGGCCGGACGCTCGGCGAGTCGCTCACGACGGCCTCCACGACGCTGGTGTGCGTCGACCGCGAGGGGCATGTGCAGGGATTGCCGGAGTGGCTGACGGCGCG
>CAZMPE010000415.1:0-2618 GCA_964567955.1 uncultured Phycisphaeraceae bacterium
GGGGGATCTGGCTGAGCAGCCCCAGCCCGCCGCGCGAGATGCTGTGCGCCACCATGGGGATCGCGGGGCACTCGACGAGGTCCGGGCCGCGCCGGGCCAGCAGGTGCGCCCGCGCGGGGCAGTGCAGGGCGCGGCGTTCGTGCTTGCGCTGATTGTGGCTCGTCTGTGTCGTCGCGCCCACGCGGACCTGGACGGTGTTTTCCTTGTCCTTATTGGCGTCGTCGAGCGGCTGGAGAACGTCGGGCGTCGTCTCGATCATCCGGATCCACGCCTTCATGACGTCCGGGTCGTATTTGGCGGGCGTTTCCTTCTTGAGGATCTCGAGCGCCTGATGGACCGACAGGGTCTTTTCCTTGAAGGGTCGGAAGGCGGTCATGGCGTCGAAGGAATCGACGACAGCGCAGATGCGGCTGATCTTCTGGATCTGATCGCCCTTGAGCCCCTGGGGGTAGCCCGTGCCGTCGAGGCGCTCGTGGTGCTCACGGGTGACCGTGATGATGAGCGGGTGGACGTTCTCAAAGCGGTTGAGGTAGGCGACGCCCGCCTCCGGGTGGTTGCGAATCTGCGCCCACTCCTCGTCCGTCAGCTTGCCCTTCTTGTTGAGCACCTCGGCGGGGACCACCAGCTTGCCCATGTCGTGCAGCAGGCCGGCCTGGCAGATGCGGTTGAGGTCCTCGGCGTCGGTGAATCCCATCTCGTACGCGAGCGGGACCATCCACGTCGCCACGTTGACGAGGTGGGTCGCGGTGTAGAAGTCGTGGTGCGAGGCCGCGAACAGGTGCGTGAAGGCCCGCGGGTTGTTCATGACGAGCACCGCCGTGGCGCGCGCGATCGTCTCGAGGCGCGGCGAGCGGGCCGCGACCTCGGGATCGGCCAGCAGCTCGTTCATCAGCTCGAGGCTCGTGTCGTAGATGATCGCGGACTTCTCCACCATCGCGAGCGCCGGGTCCTTGGCGATCTCGATGAGGCACTTCTCGGTCTGGTGGCGGAACTTCGTCTGGTCCACCATCTTGATGTAGATGAACCGGACATTGCGCTCGAGCAGCCGCCGCTTGTGCGAATCGTTGAAGCGCACGTCGGCCGCGCTGTAGAGGCGGAACCCGGGGGGCACGTTCTCGCCGGGCGCGTGCCCGGGCGGATTCGGGTCGTCGGGCCGAACGCGGATGTAGAGCGCGATGCCCTCGAGCGCACCGACGGGCGCGTGCTCGAGCCCGATGGGCAGAAACCCCGCGCGGGCGGAGTTGATCTGCTTGCCGACGCCCCCCGACAGGACGACGTCCTTCTCGCTGATCCGCGTCCCTGCGGGTTCACTCATGACCACGTCCCCGTAATGTCCGACGATCGACGGGCTCCGGGTCCATCCGAATGCCGCGACCCCATGTTCCTGATCGGTGGATAGGGCCACCCGCTTG
This sequence comes from uncultured Phycisphaeraceae bacterium, assembly GCA_964567955.1. Classification (GTDB taxonomy): domain Bacteria; phylum Planctomycetota; class Phycisphaerae; order Phycisphaerales; family UBA1924; genus CAZMPE01. The sequence goes on from CAZMPE010000415.1 coordinate 1,413, forward strand.
AGCATGGTGGGGGACTTCGCCTCACACGAAGCCGCCGATTATCGGGACCGGAGCGATCCGGCGATTTGTCGCCGAGAACCACGATGGGACGTGCGCCCCGTCAGCGCCGATCCGGACCGTTCCGGGCCCGCACCCGCCGTTCGAACCACGCCCGGCGCGGAATCAGCAGAAACGGGACCCGGCGGCGAGCCGGGCATACCGTCGACATGGGCCCATCGTTCCGGATCCTCACGATCGGGGGCATCCACCTCCGAGTCCACTGGACTTTTCTGCTCCTTCTGGCCTGGTTTCTGCTCGCGCCCTTCATCAAGGGCGCGGACGGAGCCGCGCAGGCGGGCCTGCGGAGCGTCGGCTTCATCCTGGCCGTGTTCGGGTGCGTCGTTCTGCACGAGTTCGGGCACGCCTTCGCCGCGCGGGCGTTCGGGATTCGGACCCGCGACGTCATCCTCCTGCCGATCGGGGGCGTGGCGCGCCTGGAACGGATGCCCGAGCGGCCGTGGCAGGAGCTGGTCGTTGCGCTCGCGGGCCCCGCGGTCAACGTCGCCATCGCCGCGGTGCTCATCCCCGTCACACTCGCCGTGGAGGGGCCCGGGGCGTTTACGGCCCCCCGCTCCGTCCAACTGCACGCCGTCCCGATTCTCGCCGGCCTGACGTCGGTCAACATCGTGCTCGTCGTCTTCAACATGCTGCCGGCCTTCCCCATGGACGGGGGGCGGGTGCTCCGATCGCTCCTGGCGATGAGGATGAACCGGACGAAGGCGACGCGGATCGCCGCGGCGGTCGGGCAGGTGCTGGCGGTCGGGCTCGCCTTGCTGGGGCTGGCGATGGGCAACGTGCTCCTGATGCTGGTGGCGCTCTTTGTCTACCTGGGCGCCGCGGCCGAGGCGCGATCCACGCAAGCGAGCGAGGCGCTGCGCGGCCTGCGGGTCGGCGATGCCATGGTGCGCCGATTCCGCGTGCTGCGGGAGTCGGACACGCTGCGTGGCGCGGCGGACGAACTGCTGGCGGGCGAGCAGCAGGACTTCCCCGTCCTGCGGGAGGGCGCCGAACCGGACGACGCATCGGCGCTTGTGGGCGTCCTCACGCGGGGGGCCCTGATCACCGCGTTGGCGCGGGGAGGGCTCGAATCGCGGGTGCACGAGGCGATGCTGGCGACGACCCTCGTCGTCGGACCCGACGACGCCGTGGAGCGCGCCGTGGAGATCG
>CAZMPE010000416.1:0-2605 GCA_964567955.1 uncultured Phycisphaeraceae bacterium
GAGCGATGGCGCGCCGGCGCGCCGTGAAGTTCGATCGGATGCCGCGCCCCACATAGGCCGTGAGAACGAGCGCGATCGTGAGGGCCGGCCAGGCATAGCGCGGGTTGTCGACGCCGACGAGTACGAGGAGGACCAGCGAGACCAGGCATGTCAGGGCGATCGTGCGGGCCACCGTGAGCGCGCGGGCGTCGGGCTCGTCGGCGGACTCGGCGCGTGCGTCGCGCCCCCAGGGGAAGAGCAGCGCCAGCGCCGCGGGCAGCGCGAAGGCGAGGGCGACCGGCGCCATCGCCGCGACCGCCAGCAGGCCGGGCCCCGTCAACTTCGCCGGATTCCAGAGAAAATCGCCCGGACCCTGCGTGATGACGCCCGCTTCACCCGCGATCGATCGCGACACGATCAGGGCGACGACGCCGAGTGCGAGCCCCGCCCCCGCGATGGCCGACCAGAGCGAGCCGCTGAAGAGCGGCCGGTGCGAGCGGAGCACGATGCACGCCGCGCCGAGTGCGCCCGCGAGGCAGGGCAGCGACGCGGGCCCCTTGGCGAGACCGGCGAGGGTGATGGCGATCGCGAGCAGGACCGTGCGTGCGATGCGCCGGCCGCCGGGGTTGGCCACGAGCATGTCGACGATCAGCAGCACGGCGGCCATGGTGCCCAGGTTGTTGAGGGCCTCGATCTCGGCGCTGCGTCCGCTCTCCCAGTACAGGGGCATGAGCGCGCCCGCGAGCCCCGCGAGCAGGGCGTGGCGCCGGCCGAACCATCGTGCCGCGAAGACGAAGGCGAGGACCGCCATGGCCGACGCGGCCAGCGCCGACACGGATCTCGCGGCGAACTCCGTCTGCCCGAAGAGGGCGGAGGCGCCCGCGATCGCCCAGGGCATGCCCGGCGGCTTGCGGAGGTAGGGCTGGCCGAACATTCTGCTGGGGACGAGCGCGCCGGTGTCGAGCATCTCCCAGGCGGGGATCACACGGTGGCCTTCGGTCATCGAGAGGCCCGTTGTGCCGAGGCGCGGCCAGTAGACGAGCGCGCAGGCGAGCAGCACGATGAACAGGGCGAGTCGTGTGCGTGCGGCGTCGCTCATGGTGGCGTCGCCGGGCAGGATACGAGAAGCGCCGGCGTCAGCGTCCCGGCTCGGCCCGGGGCATCGGCAACGGTTCGGGGAGCGGCTCGGCGCCCGCGACCTGGCCGCCCTCGCGGAAGGCCCGGATGATGGCGGTGGCGTACCGGTCGATGACCTCCCGCAGGTGGGGGTTGCGCCGGGGGTTGTGCTTGAACGACTTGGCCTCTTCGTACGCGGCGTCGATGGAAGCGCCGTCGACGACGGCGCGGTACAGGACGATCGCGCCGCCGGTCCGTTCGGACCCCGCGCCGCAGTGGATGAGGACGGGCTGCTTCGACGGGTCGGTCGCGATCCGCAGCGCCTGCAGGTAGGCGTTGGGATTTCCGGTTCCGTCGCCGATGAGTTCGAACCGGTAGCGGGTGAGGCCGAGGGCGTCGGCGGTCCGCTGGTTCATCCGTTCCACTTCGGGGTCGAGCCCGTCGTCCCTCACGGCGGAGCCGAGGTCGATGACGGTCTTGATGCGGTGCTGTTCGACGACCGAGCGCATGGCGGCGGGGGTCAGCTGGCCGGAGCGGTAGAGCCGACCCTCGTCCACGACGCCGAAGTTCTTCGGCCAGATGTTGTCGCGGACGGCGGCGCGGAAGAAGACCGCCCCGATCAGGACGATGCCGACAACGACCCAGAGGAGGGCGCGCCCACGGGGCCGCGGAGCGGGCGCGGGAGGGAGACTTGCTTCGATGACCGGCATCGGTCGGATGATAGGGACGCGTACCATTGCGGGATGCCCGACGAGAAGCCCGCAACACCGTCCGGTCCGGGGGCCGGCCCTCCGCCGGGCCGCCGCCCCTCCCATCCGGAGTCGGTCGAGCGATTGATCGCGGAGTTGACGCGTCTGCCCGGGATCGGGCGCCGGAGCGCGGAGCGGATCGCGTTTCACGTGCTCAAGTCCGACGGGCCCGAGGCGTTGAAGCTGGCCCGCGCGATCGAGGACGTGAAGCGGAGCGTTCGTCACTGCTCGGTCTGCTTCAACCTGACCGACGCCGATCCCTGCCCGATCTGTGCGGACCCGCAGCGCGACAGGTCGATGGTGCTGGTGGTGGAGCAGCCGAAGGACCTGATCGCGCTCGAGCAGACCGGGATGTACAAGGGCCTGTACCACGTGCTCATGGGGCGGCTGAGCCCGCTGGACGGCGTCGGCCCCGGGCACCTGACGATTGCGGACCTGTTCAAGAGGATTGACGACCCGGGGGCGAACGGCGGCGCGCCGGTGCGCGAGGTGGTGCTGGGGCTGAACCCGACGGTGGAGGGAGACGGCACGGGGCTGTACCTTGCGGAGGAGCTGCGCCGTCGTCCGGTCCGGATAAGCCGTCTGGCGCGGGGCGTGCCGACGGGAGCGCCGCTGGAGTACGCGAACAAGGCCGTGCTGGCGGATGCCATCCAGGGCCGGCAGACGATGGAGTGAGAGGGGGCGCACCCGCCCCGTGAGAAACCATGCGATTCGATACGTCCCAGCACATGAAGCTCGGCCAGCACATGAAGCTGGCGCCG
>CAZMPE010000417.1:0-2593 GCA_964567955.1 uncultured Phycisphaeraceae bacterium
CGATGTGGGCCGGGTCCGCCACGCCCTCCATCCACGCGTAGAACGCCTCGTTGATCATCGGCATCAGCACCCGGTTGCTCACGAAGCCGGGCCGGTCGTTCGCCGGGATCGCCGTCTTGCCCAGCGCCTGCGACAGCGACAGCACCCGGTCGGTCGTCTCCTGGCTGGTCTGCACGCCCTTGATCACCTCCACCAGCTTCATCACCGGCACCGGGTTGAAGAAGTGCATGCCGATCACCCGCTCCGCCGTCCCCGCGTGCGCGTGCTCCGCCGCCGCCGCGATCTCCGTCACGCTGATCGAACTCGTGTTCGTCGCCAGGATCTGCTTCCCCGTGAACATCTTCGCCAGCTTGATGAAGGTCTGCTTCTTGACCTCCAGGTCCTCCACGATCGCCTCAACCACCAGGTCCGCCTCCGCGATCTGGTCCAGCACGCTGACGTACTTGATCCGCTCCGCCGCGGCCTCCGCGTCACCCGGCGAGAGCCGGTTCTTCTCCACCTCGCGGGCCAGCCGCTTGGCGTGGATGTCCTTGCAGCGCGTGCACGCCTCGCGATGCGAGTCGAAGACCAGCGTCTTGAACCCCGCGACCGCGGCGATCTGCGAGATCCCGCCGCCCATCTGGCCCGCCCCGATCACGCCGATTGTGGTGACATTGTGCATGCTGATAGCCTACGTCGATTCCCGCCGCGGCGACACCCGGGACCGGCCCCCGTTTGCCCGCCCGCCTCCCCCCGGACTAGGCTCACCCCGTGCCCAGCATCGCCGAGCTCGAACGACTCCTCGCCGCCGACCCCGTCGACGCCTTCGTCCTGTACGGCCTCGCGCAGGAGCACAACAAGGCCGGCAACGGCGCCCGCGCCGTCGAGTTCTACGACCGCTGCCTCGCCGCCGATCCTTCCTATCTCTACGCCTTCTTCCACAAGGCACGCGCCCTCGAAGCCATGGGCCGGACCACGGATGCCGTCGACACGCTGACCCGAGGCGTCGCCGCCGCCAGGGCCGCCGCCGACCCCAAAGCCCTCTCCGAACTCTCCGCCTACCTGGACGAACTCACGCCGTGAAGCCGGGCGCCAACGACATCCGCAAAGCCATGGCCGCGGCGACCCGCGCCCTCGCCGTCAAGTCGCTCACGCGCCGAGAGCTCGGCGAACGGCTCGTCCGGCGCGGCCACGATGCAGCGATCGTCGGCCGGGTCCTCGACGACCTGGAACGCCTCCGCCTGCTCAGCGACCGCGCCGCTGCGGAATCCGACGCTCACGCGCGGCTGCGCTCCGGCCACTCACGTTCGATGATGGAGGCCAAGCTGCTCGACCGCGGCGTTCCGTCGGCGACCGCCCGCGAGGCCGTTAACCACGCGATCGCCGACTCCGGCCCCGCCGATCTGCTGGCACTCGCCCGCAAGCGGGCCCACGCCGCGCCCCGCACCCTCCCGCCCGACGCCATCCGCCGCCGCGTCTTCGCCTGGCTGGTGCGACACGGGCATGATGAGGAAGACTCCCGCGACGCCGCCGAACGGGCCGTGGACGAGATCGTCCGCGACTGACACTTGGCAGGTGTCGCATGCCCGTGGCTCTGCACAGGCATGTCGAGGCCGTTGGCCTCTCGCTCCGGCTGCTTGCTAGGATTCCCCGCATGAAGACGACTCCCATCGCCGGGCTGCTCACCGCCGCACTCCTCTCCGGCTGCATCAGCACCCGCAACGACGGGCTCGCGCTCGGCGGCGACGTGCAACTCGAGGGCTTCTCTCCTCCCGCGCCCGTCGCGCAGGAGATCAACGACGGCCCCTCCATCACGGGGATGGATCGCTCGCACTGGCATGAGACGCCGCTCGTCGTTCCCGTCAACGGCCTCGCCCACAAGCCCACCTATATCCGCGTCCGCACCGCCGCCAACGCCACGCGCCGCCAGCGCGGCGAATACCCCACGCTCGACAGCAGCCTCGAACTCGCCCCTGATACGCTCGGTATTGCCCGCCGCGAGGCCTTCTTCGCGCCCCTCCGCGCCGCGTGGGACCTCGTCATGATCGTCCCCCGCGCCGCTGTCACCCGCCCCTGGAAGACGCGCTGGAGCCCGGTCACGCCGTCGCAGCGATACCTGCCCCCGGTCGAGCCCGCAACGGAAACGCGCGAATGACGCCGCGCCCCGCGCTCGATTCCTCCGGCCTCCCCGCCGGATACCCCTTCAAGCCGGATTACGAAATCACGCCGCGCGAAGTCCGCGAACGACTCGCCCGCAAGGACCTCTTCCTGATCGACTGCCGCACGCACGACGAATGGGCCGTCGCGAAGATCGACGGCGCCCTCCTCGTCCCGCTCCACGAGTTCGAGTCACGCCTGCAGGAGATCGAGGACGCCGCGGGCGATGCCGATATCGCCGTCCACTGCCACCTCGGAGGCAGGTCCATGAAGGCGGCGCTCTTCCTGCGGCAGCGCGGCCTCGAAACCGCCCGATCCATGGCCGGCGGCATCGACCTCTGGTCGCTGGATATCGACGCCTCCGTCCCCCGCTACGGCCGCACCCCCGCGGGCACGTACCAGCCGCTCCCGCCGCCATAGCCCGCTACGGCGCGAGCCACTGCAGCCCCGCCACGAT
>CAZMPE010000418.1:0-2580 GCA_964567955.1 uncultured Phycisphaeraceae bacterium
ACGACCGCGCCAAGGGACGCCTCAGCTCGTGGATCCTGGGCATCGCCCACCACACGGCGCTGAGGGTCATGGAGCGATCACGCCGCGCGCCGACGGGAGGCACATCCGCGCCGGAAGACGTGCCCGACGAGCGCACCCTCCGATCTCTCTGGGACCAGGAACGCGACCGCACCATCCTGACACGCGCCCTCGCCACCCTCCGCGACGAATCCGCCCTCGACGACCGCACCCTCCTCGCGTTCGAGCTGGTCGGCCTCCGCGGCGTCCCCCCTCCCGAGGCGGCGCGACAGTGCGGGATGTCCACCGATCAGGTCTACGTCGCCAAGGCACGCGTCACCAAGCGCCTCCGCTCGATCGTCACCGAGATGACCGCCGCCTTCGAGGAGGACCACTGACGTGCCCCCGGAGGGGACCAGCGACTCCTGCCTTTCCGGGGCCGAAGTCGAGCGCCTCGCCGCCGACGAATCGCTCGACGAGGCGAGGTCGGCACACGCCCGGGGCTGCGTGTGGTGCGCGCGCCGCGTGGAAGCCGCCAGGGCCGATGCCGACTTTCTCGGACGCGTCCGCGCCCTCGCGCCCGACGCCCTCGGCCCCAGCGGCGCGCCCCGCATCACCGGGTACCGCTGCACCGATGTCCTCAACGCCGGCGCCCAGGGCGTCGTCTACCGCGCCGTACAGGAATCCACCTCGCGCACCGTCGCCATCAAGGTCCTCGCCTCGGGCGAGGCCGCGTCCCCACGCCAGCAGCTCCGCGCCGAGCGCGAGGCCGAGATCGCCGCACGCCTCCGACACCCCAACGTCGTCACCGTCTTTGAATCCCGCACACTCCCCGACAGGCGCATCGCCGTCGTCATGGAGTACGTCGACGGCAAGCCCCTCGATCAGTGGGAGCCTCCCGGCGCCGCCACCGAAGACCGAAGGCGGGCGATGCTCCGCGTCTTCGTCTCCGTCTGCAACGGCATCCACCACGCCCACCTCAACGGCGTCATCCACCGCGACCTCAAGCCCGACAACATCCTCGTCACCCCCGAAGGCCGACCCGTCGTCCTGGACTTCGGCATCGCCAAGGCCGGGGGAATACGCACCACCGTCACCGGCGAGTTCGCCGGAACCCCCGCCTACGCCTCGCCCGAGCAGGCCTCCGGACGCGCCGACGACGTCGACGCCCTCACCGACGTCTACTCCCTGGGCGTCATCCTCTACCGCCTGCTCTGCGGCGATATGCCCTACGAAGTGGGGGGGTCGATCCTGGAGATCGCACACGCCATCGCGCACGCCGAGCCGGTCCGCCCCAGGGCGCGCAACCCGCACCTCCCCCCGGACCTCGAGGCGGTCATCCTTCGCGCCCTCCGCAAGGAAAAGTTCCGGCGCTACCAGTCCGCCGCCAGCCTCGCACGCGACATCGAGCGATACCTGGCCGGCCAGCCCGTGGACGCCCGCAGCGGCTCGGGCTGGTACATGCTCCGCAAGGCGCTGGCGCTCAACCGCCGACGCCTGATCGCCGCCGGCACCGCCGCGATCCTCGTCGCCGCCGCCGCCGCCATGGTCATCCTCAGCGCCTCGCGCGCCGCCGACGCCCAGCGCCGCGCCGAGCAGCAGAGACAGCAGGCCCACACCAGCGCCGTCTGGGCCAGGGCCGTCACCGAGATGCTCCGAGAGGCGCTCCCCAGCATGGACCTGGCGCGACCCGACCTGGCCGGCGTCGTCGGCTCCGGCCTGGCACGACTGTACCGGCGCCTCGAGGCCGGAGCCTTCTCCGATGACCCCGAAGTGGACCAGGCCCTCCGGCGCCAGTGGGGATCGATCTACACCAACTTCGGCGGCGGAAAAGCCGCCGGACTCATCGAGTACGCCGAGGACGCCCTCCGACTCGGACTCGTCAGGCTTCGGGTGAAGCACGGCCCCGAACACGCCGAGATCGCCGCGGCGATGCACGAACTGGCCGGCGTCGTCATGGTCCGCCGCCGACCCCAGGAGGCCGAGCAGCTCGCCCGCGCCGCGCTGGTGATGCGAGAGAAACTGCTGGGTCCCGGCGCCCCGGCGTGCATGGAGACCCGCGCCCTGCTCGCCCGCGCCCTGTTTACCTGCGGACGCGCTCAGGAGGCCGACGACGAAGCACGACGAGTCATCGATTCCATGGACGCCGCTCCCACCATCGACGCCACCCTCACCCGCGCCGCCATGACCTCGCTCCGCGCCCGCGTGGCTCTCGAACGCGACGGCCCGGCGCAGGCCGAACCGCTCGCGCTCGACGCCCTGCGCCGACGCCTCCACGCCCTCCCCTCCGAAGACCAGGACCTCCACGCCTCGCTCGCACTCGCCGCCGACATCGCCGAAGCGGACCCGTCGCTCGAACTCTCGCGACTGCTCGCGTCGGCCTGGGACATGGAACCCCGAGCGGCGGCGGAGCGCGTCCGCACCGACATCCAGCTCTACGCGCACCCCGAGCCACGGAACATCGAGAAACCCTCGACCGCGGGCCTCGCTTCGGCCCTCGAACGCCTCCTCAGGCTCCAGCAGGCCGTCCTCGGCGACGACGATCCCGCGCTCGTCGGCGTCCTCCTCGCCCAGGCCGCCGCC
>CAZMPE010000419.1:0-2550 GCA_964567955.1 uncultured Phycisphaeraceae bacterium
GTCGAGCCGCCCGTGCGCCTCGGCGAGCGTGAAGATATCGAGCAGGCCCTGCGTCGGGTGCTCGTGCCGCCCGTCGCCCGCGTTGACGACGCTGCACCCGACGGCCCGCGCGATCATGGCGGCCGACCCGCTCTGGCGCGCCCGCACGACGAGCGCATCCACGCCCATCGCCTCGACCGTGCGCGCCGTGTCGATCAGCGTCTCGCCCTTGTTCACGCTCGTGCCCGAGCCCGAGACGTCGACCGCGTCGGCGCCCAGGCGCGTCGCCGCCAGCGTGAAGCTGGTCCGCGTGCGCGTCGAATCCTCGAAGAAGAGCGTCGCAACCGTGCGCCCCGAGAGCCGCCGGCGATTGGCCTCCGCCTTCCCCGAGTCCGCGGCGAACTCGCGCGCCGCGCTGAGCAGGGCGCGGATCTCGCCGGCCGTCAGCCCCTGCAGGCCCAGCAGATCGCGACGTGTCCAGACAGGCGTCGGGCCCGGCCCCGGACGACGCGGCACCGGGGCTTTCCGCCCCGTGTCCTTGCGCGTCCCGATGGCCTTGGTGCCCGGCACGAAGCCATTCTAGGAGCTTTCGGTGGGCGCCACCGCTCGCCCCGCCCGGGGGCGCAGCGGTGCGGCGAATCGGCGACCCACGCACGGCGGCGCTGCGCCGCGAGCAGGAGCGCCCGGCTAACGACGGAAACCCTCGATCGCGTCATGGGCCCGGATCGCCGCGATCGCCGCCCCGACGGGCGTCTTCGGGTCGTCGTACAGGCCCTTCAGGAGAGCCCGGGCCGGATCGTGCCTCAGGCGGGCCAGCGCCGCGGCCGCCGCGATCAACGCACGCTCATCGTTCTCGGACCTCAGATGCTCGCAGAGCAGCGGCGCCCCGGCGCCGTCCGGCACGGCAGCCAGATCCATGATCGCCACCCGGCGCACGCTCGCCTGCGCATCGCGCAGTCGCAACGCCAGCTCTTCGAGCCGCGTCACTTCGCGTCCGTATCCGCCGCGGCGGTGGGACGATCCGGGTGGTAATAGCGCAGCGGCGGGATGCTCGCGACCGAGCCCGGGCTCCACTCGCGGTGGCTGACGACGCGCCACGGCTGCACGCCGCCGCGCAGCGTGACCGTGATCTCCTGGTAGACCGGCTCGCCCGTCGGCGAGACCCCGAACTCAGGAACGGGCCGCAGGATGTTGACCTGCCCCTCGTCGCCGCGCACCCGCAGCGACGCGATGTGATAGATCGGGAGATGTTCCGTCTCCGGCGTGAGCAGGACGGCGCGCTCGCCCGCCAGCTGCACGATCCGCTGGCTCAGGCGCGGGCGGACACCCTCGGGCAGATTGACGGCGAACTTCTGCGTGCTCGGTTCGAGGCCCGTCGCGGCGGCGCGCGCCCGCGTCAGACCCTCGGGCGGGTACTTGTTGGCGACGTACTTCAGCCCCGCGGCCATGATGTCGGTCATCCCCGGCTCGTTCGGGCTGATGAAGCGGGTCTGCCCCTCCTCGGGCGGATAGTTCGCCCAGCCGACGCACCCGCCCAGGACGCACGCCAATCCGCAGATCAGGACCCCCACCAGCTTCCCTGCGTTCATCGGTCACCTCCGTGATGCCGCGGCACGCGGCACGACGGGCACATGATACCGCGCCGAAGCGGGCGCGCCGCGACCTATGATCCTCCGGTGCCGCGATGACAGGCAGACTCCACAGCCGGCCCCTGCGGTTCGTCCTCGGCGTGTCCGGGGCCTCCGGGGCGGCGTACGCGCTGAGGCTGCTGGAACAACTGCTGCTGGCGGGGGCGGAGGTCCACCTCGTCGCCAGCGACTACGGGCGCCGGCTGCTGTTCGACGAGGCGGGGATCAAGCGGCTGGTCCTCTCGGAACTCGCCCCGCCACTGGCCTCGTCGCCGCGCTGCGACGAGATCGAAAGCCGGCTGATCGTGCACCCGAACAAGGACGTCGGGGCGGTGATCGCCTCGGGCAGCTTCCTGCACGACGGCATGGTGGTGATGCCCTGCTCGAGCACGTCCCTCGGGGCGATCGCGACGGGGGCGGGGTCGAACCTGCTGACCCGCGCGGCGATGGTGACGCTCAAGGAGCGCCGGCCGCTGATCATCTGCCACCGCGAGACGCCGCTGAACCTGATCGACATCGAGAACATGCGGACGCTGACGCTGGCGGGCGCGATCGTCTGCCCGACGAACCCGGGGCTGTACCTGCGCCCGCGCACGATGGAGGACCTGGTCGACTTCATGGTGGGCAAGGTGCTGGACCTGCTCAAGGTCGAGCACGCGCTCGGGACGCGCTGGGAAGAGCACGTGGACCGTGCGGCGGAGTTGAGCGGGTTGGATGATTGAGTTGGGGCCATCAGGCCAGGCCGAGTTGACCTGATCCTCGACGCTTGGCGATGTTCTTCACCCTCGGGATAGGTATCGGGTGGTTCCTGTTACCTCGACCGGCGTGCCACGAAGAGCGCCAGCCCGCCGAGAACCATCACGCCCGCCGGCGCGGGCACGGTGACGAGGAAGATTCCTTCCACCGGGGCCGTGGGGCCTCCGAACGCCGTCTGCAGCCAGAT
>CAZMPE010000420.1:0-2548 GCA_964567955.1 uncultured Phycisphaeraceae bacterium
GGCATATGTCGGTCACCGGGTGCAGGCGGTCGATCCGCGTCCCGCGTGGCTGCTTCCGCTCGCGATCGCCGGGCTCGTCGCTGCCGCCGGCGCCGGATACCGTCTGTGGACGGCGGTGAAGGCCCGCTCGAACAACGACCTCACCGTGGCGTACGTGTTCCCCACGGCCGTGGCGATCTTCGCACTCTGGTTGTCGGTCGCATTGATCGAGTTCGACGCAGCGCGCGTCACCGCAGCCGTCACCGGCGCGGGCTGATCCAAGCGCCGTTTCGGGGTTCAGCCCTCGCCCGGCACCGCCAGCATCACGCCCCAGTCACCGCCGAACGCAAGCATCTGACCGTCGTCGGTCCACGCCGCACACGCGGCGCCGCCGATGAATCGCACCAGCGTGCGCTCGGGCAGACGCATGAACGCGATGCCGAAGAGGCGCCCCGACTTGACGGGGGCGACCGACACGCGCCCGCCGGGTGCGATGAGCTCGCCGTCGACGGGCTCGACCAGCGCACCGGGAGGTGACGGCGGCGGGATCTCCGCGGCGGGATCGGTCTGCGGGTAGTCATGCGGGCCGGGGTTGAGGCCCGGCACAGACCAGCGGCGGATGACCCGCATGTGGACCCCGCGCAGCGTCTGCCCGCCGTCCTCGAAGTAGAGGCGGCGCGCGCCTTCGCGGTGGACGGAGGTGAGCCGCAGCAGGCCGGCGCCGGCGACCCCGAGGGACGCGTCGAGGCCTGGGCGGTCGAGCGGGATGTCGGGGGCGAAGTCCGAGAGCAGCGCGGCGGAGGTGCTGCGCCGGCGACCGCCGCGACCGATGAGCTGCGCGCCCTGCGCCTCACGGGCGTACGAGACGATCGACCATGCGCCGGGGTCTTCCGGCAGCAGGTCGGGTCGGTGACGGTGGTCGTATGTGCTCATTCAGCCTCCCGTGGTGGTTCCAGCCAGAGTGCCCCCCACTCCCCGCCCACCAGCATGGCGGTTCCCGAGGGGTGAAGCGCGATGGTGCGGGCGCCGGCGATGTGACGGACGAGCGCGCCGTCGGCGGCGCGGATGACGCACGCGGCGGCCGGGTCGGCGAACGGGGTGCCCATGGCGGCGCGTTCCCCGTCGGCGCTGAGCTCCATCGACATCGGTCCGAGGATCGGCGGCGTCCAGGTGGCGAGCTTGACGCGTGCGGCGGTGTCCCACACGCTGCAGGTGCCATCGCCGTGGCGGGCGAGCACCCGCGGGGCGGCGCTGGCGGCGGCGAGGCTCACGATCGGCGAGCCGTCCGGGTCGGTGCCGGCGAGTCCGGCACCTGCGGCGATGATCAGCTCACCGTCATGCCCGTAGGCCACGGCGCCGGGGGCGCCGTCGGTCTCGACCTGCACGGTGACGGCACCGGGAAGCTCCAGTTCGACGAGGCCGCCGCCAAGCACGGCGGCGGCGCGGCGGCCGTCGGCGCGGATGGCGACCGGGCCGGGGCCGAGGTCGGAGGCGAGGTCGCCGAGGCTGGGCAGCACGACGGCACGCCACCCAGAGTCGTCGAACAGCAGGCCGGCGTTGGCGGAGGCGGCGCCGCCGACGCGCATGAGCCCGGGTGGGCGGCGGTCGAACAGGGCGGCCATGTCGTTGATGCGGATCGATCGCGCGACGTTGGGGGCGGCGGTGATCGCCATCGCCCCGTCGCCGACGAGGTGCGCCTCGTGCGTGGCGAACGGGATACCTCGCACCGGGCGGAGCGGCGCGTCATCCGGGGCGAGGGTGGCGCCCTCCGGCGGTGCCGCGGCGGCGAGGCCGAGGCCGCGCGAGCTGTGCCCCACCTGCGACCACGGTCCCGGGTCGGTCAGGTCGACGCGCACGCCCCGTGGCGCGGCGGCCCGCCTCACCGATCCTCCATCCGCTTGCGGATCTGGTGCGCCATCCGGCTTTGGAGGCTGAAGAGCTCGATGAAGCCGGGGCTGGCGTTCTGGGAGAACGTGGGGTCGGCGTCGAACGTGGCGAGGCTCTGGTCGTAGAGACCGTACGGCGAGGTGCGGGCGACGACGGTGGCCGAGCCCTTGTAACAGCGCACGGTCACCTCCCCTTCCACCGCGGCGCTCGCGGACGTCATATAGGCGTTGAGGTCGGCGAAGAGCGGTTCATACCAGAGGCCTTCGTAGCAGAGCTGAGCCCACTGGAGGTCGAGGAACGCCTTGAGTTCGTTCTGGCGGCCGGTGGAGACGAGCTTCTCGAGTTCCTTGTGGGCGCGCAGGATGAGTTCGGCGGCGGGGACCTCGTAGATGTCGCGGACCTTGAGGCCGACGACGCGGTCTTCGACGTTGTCCATGATGCCGACGCCGTTGCGGCAGGCGATCTCCGCGGCCTTCTGGATGAGGTCGACGAGGCCCATCTCCTCGCCGTTTAGGGAGACGGGGAGGCCGTCGCGGAAGCCGATGACGACGTCCTCGACGCGGTCGGGCGCCTTGTGGGGTGGCGTGACGAGTTGGTAGACGTCGTCGGGGACGATGTTGGCGGGGTCTTCGATGACGCCGCCTTCGCTGCTGCGGCCCCACAGGTTGTCGTCGAGGCTGTA
>CAZMPE010000421.1:0-2547 GCA_964567955.1 uncultured Phycisphaeraceae bacterium
CGTCCCTCGGCGGGGAGGAGGGGGAGGCCGGAGGCGGGCATCGGGGTGACGAAGTAGTTGGGGTTGCCGATGAGGCAGTCCATGACGAGTTCGCGGTCGGTGGCGGCGGTCAGGTCGCCGAGCATGCTGTACTGGACGTCGGGGTTGGCGGCCTGGTAGACCTGGTTGTAGGCCTTTTTGCCGAGCGAGTTGGACTTGAGGAAGGCGGCGTTGGAGGCCCAGTAGTAGCGGGCGGAGAGGTTGCCGGTGCCGCCGGAATCGACGCGGCAGAGGAAGTTGGTGACGCCGTCGACCTCGGCGATGGAGGTGTCGTCGCGGACCCAGGCCAGGAGCGGGGCGCCCCAGGCATCGACGACGTCGGGGAGCTGGTCGACGCCGAGCGGGGCGGTGTTGCCGGCGACGCCGAACTGCTTGAACTCGGCGCCGTCGTTGGTCTGGGCGACGTAGAACTTCGGCGGGGGGACCCAGTACTGCGCGCCGATGCCGATGGTCTTGGTGTTGACCCAGGCTTCCTGGCCGGCGATGGGCCCGACGCCGATGGTGTTGGGGGGCTGGGGGCCGGTGGTGGCGACGACGCCGCCGGCGAGCTCGAGCATGACGTTCTCCATGGCGGAGAAGCCCCGCGTCGTGTTGCCGGTGCGGCCCATGTCGCGGGCGGTGAAGAGGCCGGGCGCGCGCTTCTTGTCCTGCTCGAACTTGGACGCGGCCTGGACGATGTTGGTCATGAGCGACTGGGTGGACGCGGCGCGGGCCGAGTCTCTTGCGCCGCCGAGCGACGGGACCACGATCGCGATGACGATCGCGATGATGATGATGACGACCATGAGCTCGATGATCGTGAAGGCGAGCCCGGGACGGCGGACCGGCGATGCGGCGCGTGGGTTCATCGGCCAACTCCTGATCGGCGCGGGCGTCTCCGTCCGGCCGTCAATCTCCGCGGGCGCGGCCCGGCGAGGGACGGACGCCCAAGTACCTGTTCGCGGCACGTGCGCCGGCGGGTTCCGGGAAGATCGAATCTGGCCGGATTGACCCCGAAGACGGGCGGCGACGCGGACAGGGCAGTATACGGCATCGCGGGCCCAAAAACGCATCTTGTACGGCAACGGTCGGGGCCCGCGTACCATGACTCCGTGGCCCGTGATACCTGCTATTACGACGGGAGTTGCGGGATGTGCCGCCGGACGGTCGGGTGGCTGCGTCGGCTGGATTGGCTCGGGCGGCTGGAATTCGTCGATCTGGCGAAGGCCGAGGACCTGCCGGTGACGCTCGAGATCGCGATGACGGGCATGCCCATGCGGACGCGCGACGGGCGCAGCCTGGTCGGGTTCCGGGCGGTCCGGAGGGCGTTGATCCAGACGCCGGCGGGGGCGCTGGTGGCGTGGGTGATGTATGTGCCGGGGGTCTCGGCCGTGGGCGAGCGGGTCTACAAGCGCGTGGCGACGAACCGTCGGCGGGACGGGGTCTCGTGCCGCGCTTCCGGCGGAGTCGGGGCATGAAGACGATCCTGTTCGTGTGTTCGGGGAACACGTGCCGGAGCCCGATGGCGGAGGCGATTGCGCGTCATCTGCTGGCGGCGCGGGCGGTGCTGGAGCTTGAGGGGACGGGCCGGGCGAACGGGATCGCGGCGGTGATCCGTTCGGCGGGGGTGTCGGCGTCGGAGGGTGAGCCGGCGACGGAGGAGGCGCGGGAGGCGCTGCGGGGGATGGGGATCACGCTGG
Source organism: uncultured Phycisphaeraceae bacterium (assembly GCA_964567955.1). GTDB lineage: Bacteria > Planctomycetota > Phycisphaerae > Phycisphaerales > UBA1924 > CAZMPE01. The sequence goes on from CAZMPE010000421.1 coordinate 1,719, forward strand.
GTCGTCACGCGTCGAAGCCGGTGACGCGGCGCATGATCGTGGACGCGGACCACGTGTTCGGGATGACGGAGCAGCACGTGCGCGGGGTGGTGCTGCTGGAACCGGGGTCGGAGGGGAAGGTCGCGCTGGTGGACCCGGCGGGGGACATCCCCGACCCGATCGGCGGCCCGGTGGATGTGTATATTCGCACGGCGGAGCGGCTGCGTCGGGCGGTTCGTGCGCGGTTCGAGGAGCTCGGGCTGGTGGGGCGCGAGGGCGCCGGAGGCTGACGGCATGCGTGTCGTGATGAGCGCCGATCACCGGGGGACGACGGCGACGAAGCTTCTGGCGGAGAAGCTCCGGCGCGAGGGGCACGCGGTGGAGGTGGTGGGCGATTGCACGGGTGCGGTGTGCGACTATCCCGAGCCGGCGTACCTGGTGGGTTCGGCGGTGGCGAAGGGGACGGCGGACGTCGGGCTGCTGATCTGCGGGACGGGGATCGGGATGTGCATCGCGGCGAACAAGGTGAAGGGCGTTCGCGCGGCGGTGGTGCACGACGAGCTGACGGCGCAGATCAGCCGGAGCCACAACGACTCGAACGTGCTGTGCTTGTCCGCGGACCTGCTGGGCCAGCGGCTGATCGAGAAGATCGTGGAGCTGTGGCTGACGACGCCGTTCGCGGGCGGCCGGCACGCGCGCCGGGTGCACAAGATCAAGGCGATCGAGGAGGGGAGGGACCCGACGGGGGTCATCGAGTAGCGCCCGGCGTGGGGCTCGGGCGCGGCGCCGGGTCGCTTACGGGTCGATCTGCGGCGCGTTGTAGACCAGCGTGATGGGATCGACGGCGCCG
>CAZMPE010000422.1:0-2536 GCA_964567955.1 uncultured Phycisphaeraceae bacterium
GGCTCTCGGTGTGTTCTACGAGGCGTGGTTCGACAGGGTGTACGGGCAGGCGCGTTCGCTGACGCGCCGCGACGAGTCTTTCTGCCTCGACGTGGTGCAGGACGTGATGATCCGGGTTGCCCGGAAGATGCGGGCGATGGAAACGGATGCCGACGTGTCGCGCTGGATGGCGCGGGTCGTGCACACGACGGCGCTCGATCTGCTGCGGCGGGAATCGCGCCGGGTAGCGCGCGAACGAACACGGGGCGCGCCGGAACCAGGTGCGGATGGGGCGAGCCTCGCCGCGCTGGCCGAGCGGATCACATGGGTGAGCGCGCGGCTCGCGGAGTTGCCGCGGGAGGACGCGGCGGCGCTGGGGCTGCGGTTCGGGCGTGGCGGGACCCTGGACCAGGTGGCGGCGGGCGCGGGAGGGACTGGGGACTCGGTGCACGGTCGGATCCGGCGTGCGCTCGAACGGTTGAAGAGATTGGCCAAGGAGTCGTTCCATGATGAACGATGAATCGACGACGCTTTCTGAGGCGGGATCGGCCCGCCGGGGCGAGATCCTCGGACTGGCCCGGGGGGCGCTACGCCGGCGCACGGCGTGGCGGAGGGCGCGGAATGGGGGCGGCGCCCTGGCCGTCGCGGCCCTGGCGGCGGGCGCGGCGGTGTATTCGCTGAGGCCGGCGGCGCACACCGGCGGGACAGAGATTGCCCGAGAGGAGTCGAGCGGCGCGGCGATCGTCGTGGTCCGGACGGACCCGGGGATCCTCGATCGCGTGACGGTGAGCGACGAGGAGTTGCTCCGGCTCCTGAACGAGGCGGGTGAAGATGGCCTGGTTCGCGTGGGCGGGCGGACGATGCTGGCCTCGGAGATACCGCTCGCGGGCGGGGAGAAGGGGCCGCCCTCGGGGCAAACGACACCGGGATCGAGCGGGGCCCGGGCGCTGTAGCCAGCGGCTATGCTGGACGCGTGCAGACGCTGCTGGGCCAATCCGTCGAGAACATGTCCAAGGAAGAGCTGGCGGGCTCGGCGGTGTGGCTGTGGATGTCGCTGGTCGCTACCGGGCTCGTGCTGATCATCGTGACCTGGGCGCTCGTGTCGCGTCATCGGCGGCGGGTGCGACAGCGGCTGGAGCGGCCGCGACAGGGAACTCGCCACAAGGACGCGTGGGCCGAGGCCGGGAAGCGCGTCGAGGCGATCACGATCGATGAGGAGCCCAAGGGGGACGGGGCGTGAGCGGCCGGCCGGTGGCCGTGGTGACGGGGGGCGTGCGCCGGGTCGGGTTGGCCATCGCCGAGGCGCTGGCGGGCGCGGGGTGCGACCTCGTGCTGACGTATCACACGAGCACCGATGATGCCCGTGCGGCGGAGCAGCGAATGCGCGGGCTCGGGGCGTCGGTGAAGTTAGAGAAGATCGATCTGGATGACGGCGCGGCGGTGGAGGCGCTCGGCTCGCGTCTGGGCGCGGCGAGGGTGGATGTACTGATCCACAACGCGTCGGTGTACGGTCCGACGCCCGCGGCGGAGTTGAGCGCGGAAGCGGCTCTGAAGTTTTTTCGTGTCAATGCGCTCGCCCCGCTGCTGCTGTCGCGACGACTGGCGGCGCGGCTTGCGGAATCACCGCTGCCGGGCGGAGGGGCGATCGTGGCGATGGCCGACATGCACGCGATGGGCCGGCCGCGGAAGGAGTTCGCGCCGTACTCGATGTCGAAGGCGGCGTTGATCGAGATGGTGAGGACGCTGGCCCGGGAGTTGGCGCCACGGGTGCGCGTCAACGGGGTGGCGCCGGGGGTGGTCGCCTTTCCCGAGTCGGGGTACGAGAGCGGTGAGGAGATGCAGAAGGCGTACTTGTCGCGTGTGCCGCTGGGGCGGAGCGGGACGCCTGCCGACGCGGCGGAGGTCGTGCGGTGGCTGGCGCTCGACGCGGCGTATGTGACGGGCGAGGTTGTCCGCGTCGATGGCGGGCGATGGCTGGCGTGAGCCCCGGTTCTTCCGCCGTCAGACCAAGCATGATCCGACGAAGAGATTGAACAGGATGGTGGCGATCATGTGGATGTTTGCTCGTTTGCGCTCGGCTCGGCTGAGCGGGAATGACCCGATGTACCATCGCATGATGACGGGCAACAGGACGCTCAGCGCCAGATACAGGAACAAACTGTTCCGACAGAGCGGCCAGAGCAATCTGCGGTAGTCGCCCAGGAACGCCCCCGCAAGGCACACGGCTGGTATGGCGATCGGGATCCCGACCGACGCACACAGTCCGTAGTTGAACCGCCGCCATCGCGCCGCCACATCAGATTCGATGGCGCGAACGTGCTTGCCGCATTCCGGACAGATCACGTCCTCTCGCGCCGGGTCGCCCGGCAGGCCGCGCAGGTCGTACTCGCAGTGCGGACACTGCGGGGCATTGCTGGCCATTGTGCCGCCAGCATACCGCTATTTTTCGAGCCGTTCGACGAGCTTCGCGGCCATTTCATGGCCGAGGGCGGCGGCTCGGCGGGCATAGGAGAGGGCGCTGGCGTTGTCGTCGGCGCGCGCGAACCAGGCGGCGGCC
>CAZMPE010000423.1:0-2533 GCA_964567955.1 uncultured Phycisphaeraceae bacterium
CCTCCGCAAGCTCCTGGAGCGGCAGACCGGCGGCCGGTCCGACCAGCCCGAGCAGGAATAGGCCCGGAGGTTCATGATCAACAGGGGGGCATGCGGCGGCCGGCGCTCCAGACGGGGCGCCGGCCCTGCCGCGCGGTTTGTTCGATCCCCGCCCGGTTGCTATCGTTGCCGTCGCCGGAGAGGTGGCCGAGTGGCTGAAGGCGACGGTTTGCTAAACCGTTATACGACCCAAAAGTTGTATCGGGGGTTCGAATCCCCCCCTCTCCGCTTTCCCGAATTTCTGCGACTGTGCGCAAGGGCGATTCGAACCCCGGGTCGCGCGGCGGCACAGCGGGAGAGCGGCGCTGCAAGCGAGCGTCACTTCTTCGAGTGTCACTGTGCGGTGCGGATCAGCCGGGGAGTTTCGGCGGATCGCGGTCCGTCCCGTCGCCGCTGAAGAGGCGATTGGTCGCGGGGTCGTTGGCCGGCCCTGAATCCACGTACGCCCCGTTGGCATCGAGGCGGTAGCCGAGATCGGCGCCGGTGCGGATCGCCGCGTGCCCATCGAGAAAGACCGAGACGACACGCCCGCCGTGGCGCGGGTCGACGGCGCTGCGCGGGCTCGAGCCGCTGCCGGTGCCGCGGTCGCTCTGGGCCGTGAGTCGCGGCGGATCGAGCGAATAGCCGTGGTTGGTCATGGCCTTCGGGTCGCTGCCTTTGGGCTGGTAAGCGAGGCGGTCGGATGAGGCGATCCCCGCGGCGGTGCCCATGGCGTCCGCGGCGAGGAGCGTGCTCTCGAATAGCTGGATGCGCGATCGCCTCACGGGGTAGTTGTGGTAGACGCCGGCGGTCTGGCGCGAGTTGCCGAGGAACTGGTAGTTGTAGCCGTAGTGGTGGTTGCGTTCGTCCATCTGGTCCGCGACCATCGGGCACTGGTAGACCTTGCCGGAGTAATCCTGGCGTTCGTCGCTGGTGCTGGGCTCCGCGAACGGGTGGAGGCCGACGTACGCCCCCTGGATCGCGATCCATCGCGGGCGGAACTTCAGGCCGTTGCCGACCTCGTACCAGTTGGCCGGATTGCCGACGCCGCCGGGAGCGCCGTGCGGGCGCAGCGGGACCATGACGTCGCGGTGCTCGTCGGCGTACATGCCCCAGCCCAGGGCCAGTTGCCGCAGGTTGGACAGGCAGACCGCCGTGCGCCCGGCGTTCCTCGCCGCGCCGAGCGAGGGCAGGAGGATGCCGATGAGCAGTGCGATGATGGCGATGACGACGAGGAGTTCGATGAGGGTGAAGGCCCGACGGGGCGTGGCGGCGTGTGTTCCGGCCATGATTGTCCAATTGAGACTTAGTCTCAACAAGGATGAGACCGGAGGATAGGGCGTCCCGCGATCGCAAATCAAGCGGTGCGGTTCGCCGTCGCGGCGGCCCCGGCACGCGCCGACGCTCGTCCTCGAAAACAGCCGATAGCCCCATCATGACGCCTGCGGTCCTCCACGCCCCGATCCGCACTCCGACGACCACGACCGGTCCGCTCTCTGAACGACATCTAGCCGAATTGGCCGAAGCGAAGCACTCCGCGCGTCGCCTCCACCGCGCCGCCACGGTCGCGCGTGTCAGCGCCTGGACGACGGGCGTCTTCGGGGCCATCACCCTCCTGGGCATCCTCCTCGGAGACCTCGTCTCGTTCGCGCTCGGCGCCGGCCTGTTGGTGGCGGCGATCCGTGAAGGCCGGCTGGCCGGCCGCATGGAAGGGCTCGACGCGGGCGCGCCGGGCGCACTGGCGTTGAACCAGCTCATGCTCGGCGCGATCATCGTCGCGTACGCCGCGTGGCAGATCCGGGCGACGCTCGTTTCGCCCGGGATCCTGTCGGGGAGCGGGGCTCTGGCCGAGTTGCAGGGGGACGGGTCGCTCGCGGGGATCGAGGAGCTGTCGCGGCGGATCATGATCGCGTTCTATGTCGGCGTCGCGATCATCGCGGGGGTATCAACGGGGCTGATGGCGCTGTACTACCGGAGCCGGCGGGCGGTGCTCGATCGGTTCCTGGTGGATACGCCCCCTTGGGTGGTTGAGTTGATGAGGGCGAGGTGAGAGCGGATTCACCGCGAAAGCACGACAGACACCAAGGGGAAGCGGGCGCACGTCGTGCTGCAGGGACGGACGAGTGGAAGCGGAAAGAGCGGATGAGAGGGAGTCCGCGCGGGCTGAAGCCCGCGGCTCCGAGCGTGAAGCCCGCGGCGCCGAGGGTCACCGGCGTCGAGTCGCCGATCCATCAGCCGCCGATGGCGGACATGGGGCGTGCGGGCTGTGTGAAGCCGGGAGAAGTGATCCCGTGCCCGGCTTGTTTGCGCCAGGTGACATCGATGAGGAACTGCGCGATGGCGTCATCGCTCGCGCCGCCGCGCAGGAGCGGGCGGAGGTCCCACTCCTGCAGGCTGAAGAGGCAGGGGCGGATCTTGCCGTCGGCGGTGATGCGGAGGCGGCTGCACGCCGCGCAGAACGGGCGGGTGACCGAAGCGATCATCCCGATCCGTCCCGGCGCGCCGTCGGCGAAGC
>CAZMPE010000424.1:0-2524 GCA_964567955.1 uncultured Phycisphaeraceae bacterium
AACGGCGGGTTCTCCGTCTTGTTCAGGACATCCAGCGACGAGACCACCACCTCGACCTTCCCGGTCGGCAGCTTCTGGTTCGGCCCCCCGTCGCGGATGCGCACCGTCCCCGTCGCGGCCACCACGTCCTCGTTGCGCAGCTTGTCCGCCTTGTCGATCAGGTCCTGGGCCACGTCCTCCCGGTCGAACACAAGCTGCGTAATCCCGAACCGGTCACGCAGGTCGATGAAGATCAGCCCCGTACCATGATCGCGGTACGAGTTCACCCAGCCGCTGAGCGTGACCGTCGTCCCGACGTCGGTCTCGCGGATCTGACCGCAGGTATGCGTGCGTTTGAACATGGAGGCTTCCGATAACCGGGGAAAAGGTGCAGAGTATAGGAACGGGCCTTGTCATCGGATCGCCGCCGTGTTGAAATGACCGCCGAGAGGAGCCGGCCATGAGCCTTCGATGGGCGACGTCCCGGGCCGCCGTGTGCCTGGCCGCCGCGTGGATACTCGGCGGTTGCGGCAGCGCACTGCCGATCAGCCTCGACCGGCTGGACGCCAGCGCCAGCGAACTGTCGCTCCCGCTCCGCGGCGAGTACGAGTTCACCGCCCAGGCCCCCTTCTCCGGACGTGTATCCGGGCGCATCACCGCCGCGCCGACCGAGGAGGGCTTCGTCGCCGTCACCCGGCGCGGCGTCGCGTGGGATTTCATCGGCGGCCTGCCCGGCCTGCTCGGCCCCATCCTCACGCCCAGCCTCTTCCCCGATGGCGCGATCCTCGTCTGGACCAGCGAAGGACCGAACGCGGACGGAGTCGCCGAAGGATGGATCGGCGTCAGCGGCCTCCGATGGGCCGGCGCCCGAACCCGCCTCCGTTCCCCTTCCGAGCCGATCGAACTCCTTTCGCGCGACGGCCGGCGCGTCGCCCTCATGAACCTCCGCCCCGTCGACCCCGCCGCCTCCGCCGAGTCGGAGTACCCCGCCCTCGCCGACTCGATCGCCGACGCCGTCAAGCGGCACGTCTACGACCCGACCATCGCCGACTCCCCCACGGGGCGCGCCTACACGCGACGCCTCGCCGCTGCCGCGGAACTCGCACGCGACGACGTCGAGTTCATCTTCGGCGCGGTCCTCGCCGGGCGCGGCAACCCGCGCCTCACCATGCCCATCATGTGGAAGACCGCCGACCCCGCCCTCGCCGCCCGCTTCGCCGAGTGGCCCGTCACCGAGCGGGCCACCGTCCGCGTCACGTTCGACGACAAGAACGGGATCGCGACGCTCAAGTCCGAGGGGTTCCTCTCGGTCGATGAGGTCGAGGCCGCCGGCGCGGAGATCGCGGCACGCAACCCCAAGGGCCTCGTCATCGACCTGCGATCCAGCCCCGGCGTCACGCTCTCTTCCCTGCGCCTGGCCTCATGGCTGATCGACTCGCCCGCCGAAGTCGGCTCATTCTTCGGCGCCGCCCGGCGCACCGAGGGCCTCGGCGGCCAAACCGATTCCTTCCCCCGCGTCGTCATCGACGGCCCCGACGCGATCGCCGAACTCGACGCGACGCTGGAGCGCGACGGCGCGGCCATGGTCACCGTCGCGCCGGCGGCCGGCGTCTACCGCGGACCGGTCGCCGTGCTGATCTCGAAGCGCACTTCCGCCTCATGCGAGGCGCTCGTCGCGCTGCTTCAGTCCTCCGGACGCGCGACCGTCTTCGGCCAGCCCACCGCGGGCAAACCGATGGTCTCCCGCCCCGTCCCGATCGGTCAGGGATGGACGCTCTGGCTCGCCTCCTATGACTTCCTTGGCCCGGACGGCGTCTCGCTCCACGGCTCGGGCGTCAAGCCCGATGTCGAGACGCGACGCGACTCGATGGGCGCGGCGGTCCGCTCGCTCACCGCCCCGCGCCGCTGACGACCTCACTCGAAGGTGCCGCTCTGCTTGATGGGGAAGTCGTAGAGCGACCCGATGTCCTTGGCGCTCTTCCCCGCCAGACCGCTCAGGCGCACGATCAGCGCCTTGGGGTCTTCGACCGCGAGCGCCCCGAGCATCCCCCACTTGTGGGCGAGGATCCCCTTGAGGTCCGCCGTCGTGTTGCGGGCGTGACCCGCGGGGTACATCACCATCCCGCTGTCGTGCGCCTTGCCCGCGTCGTCGGTGATCACCATCGACGTCGGGATCCCGTCGGGGTATTTCGCGTCGTATTCCGGCCCGCCGTGCTCGAACGTCATCTTGGCCATCAGCGCCCGCGTCACCGGGTGGTGGATCGCCTCGCGCGTGAAATCCTGCGGCATCAGCATCAGCTCGTTCCAGCCCAGCGCCTGCGTGCCCTTCGCCCGCGCCTCCAGCGCCCGGCGCAGCTTCGTGCACACGAGGTACAGCATCGAGTGGTCCGCCGACTGGCGCGTGTCCGGGTCCCGCTTGTGCGGGTCGCCGATGATCGAGAACGCCGGCTCGTACGCCCGCACCACGATCTTCGCGATCTTCCCGCCCTTCGCGTCGGCCAGCAGCCCCGGGTTCTTCCCGATCAGCGTGATCAGCCCCTGCAGC
>CAZMPE010000425.1:0-2521 GCA_964567955.1 uncultured Phycisphaeraceae bacterium
CCATCCTCTCCAAGGCCATGGCGGTGGTGTTGCCCCTAGTGCTGATCCTCATCGATTATTATAAGGAACGGAAGTTCGACAAGCGGGCCATCCTCGAAAAGCTGCCTTTCTTTGCGCTGGCCGTCGTATTCGGTTTGCTCGCCACCAACATTAAGTCGCAGGAGGCCATCGCCAAGTCGGTCCGCACGCGCGTCCGCCCGATCATGATGACATCGCTCACGACCGTCGCCGGCGGCCTGCCGCTTGTTCTGGCTCCCGGCGCGGGTTCGGAGATGTACCGCGGCCTCGGCGCCGTGGTTTTGGGCGGCCTGATCGTCTCCACATTCTTCACGCTGGTGCTGGTCCCGCTCGTCTTCAGCCTCTTCGTCCAGTTGGCCGAGGGCCTGCGGGCACTGGGCCTACCCGCCGCCGCACCGGGTGCGGCCCGCGTCGCCGATCCCGACCTCGCCGAACATCCCGTCCCCCTCGATGTCCGGTAGAGGCCGACCCTACGACTGCCGGCCGCGCGGCTCGACGCCCCAGTGCATCTTCTCGATCAGCGTCGTCCAGTACCCGCCCATCGGGTTCCGGACGAACCGGACGGAGCGGTCGTCGCCCGTCACCGCGATGCGCTCGCCCTCGAGGAGCGGCGTCGTCACCTGTCCGTCGAGGACCAACGTCGTGCCGCGACCCGGCCCCTGCCTCCGGTCGCCGGGCCCGTAGCTCTGGTTGACCCGCAGCATCGTGAGCTCCACGCGTGCCGCGTCGCTGACCACGATCGGCCGGAACGAGAGCGAGTGCGCCGCGATCGGTGTGATCACCATCGCCGCGGCGTCCGGGGCCAGGATCGGTCCTCCAGCGCTGACGTTGTAGGCCGTCGATCCGATGGCGGTGCAGATGATCATCCCGTCGCCGCTGACCGTCGGGCCGTCCTCGCCATTGATGGCCAGCGACATCGAGATCATCCGATAGGGCGGGCCCGCCGTGACGACGCACTCGTTGAGCGCGACCTGGCTGAAGCGGGCCGGCCCGCCCCCCGGGGGGAACACCTCGGTCCGTATCAGCCGGACCTCGTGCGTCGACAGGTCGCCGCCGCCGAAGAGAACCCCGGCCTGCCCGCGCAGACCCGACACGTCGAACTGCGCCAGGAATCCGAGCTTGCCGAAGTTCACGCCGAGCAGCGGCACGTTCATCGCGGCGCACCGTCGCGACTGCGACAGCAGCGTCCCGTCCCCGCCCAGCACGACGACCAGGTCGACACCCGACACCTTCGGCGCCGGCTCGTGGGTCTCCGCCGCCATTTCACCCGCGAGGCGGCCGTGATGCTCGATGAGCATCCGCACCTCGCCCGCCGCGGCCTGCGCGTCCGGCTTGTCGCGGTTCACCAGGAGCAACACCGACCTGCGCATCGAAGGGTTCCTTCAGAGGCCGGCGCTAATCGACAGTCTGGCCCAGAGCGCTCGGCGTTCGCGCCGGCGCCGTGTCTTTCGGCGCGCGGGCGCACAGGGCGCGAACCGCCCGGACGATCCCCGGCGTGTCGATCCCGACCTCGGCCATCTGGCGCGCCCGCGAGTCCTGGTAGACCCACGTATCGGGCAGCCCCAGCCGGACCATCCGCGACGCGTCCAGCCCCATCTCCTGAGCCGCCTCGAGCACCGCCGAACCGAACCCGCCGACGACGCCGTGGTCCTCGACGCTCACGATCGGCACGGCGCGCTCCGCCAGCGACCGGATGAGCGCCGCGTCCACCGGCTTGGCGAAGCGCGCGTCGTGGACTTCGATCGAGTACTCGCCCGCGAGTTGCTCCGCCGCCTCCAGCGCGCCGATCGCCGTCGTTCCGAACGCAAGGATCGCCGCATCCGGCCTCGCGCCGGCGGCGCGCAGGAGCCGCGATTTTCCGAGTTCGAACGGCGGGCACGCGCCCAGGTCCGACCGTTCCGTCACCGTGTCTCGCGGATACCGGACCGACGACAGCCCGTCCTCGTGCGATCGCATGAACTCGAGAGCCGCGATCAGCGATGGCTCGTCCATCGCCGCGAGGACCGCCGCGCCCGGCAGCGACCGCAGCAGCGCCACATCACAGAACCCATGGTGGACGGCCCCGTCGCCGCCGACGAGCCCCGCGCGGTCGATGCACAACCGCACCGGCAGCCCCTGCAGAGCCACTTCCTGGAACGCCTGGTCGAACGCCCGCTGAAGGAACGTGGAGTACACCGCGAAGAACGGCTTGTGCCCGGTCTTGGCCAGGCCCGCCATCATGTCCATCGCGTGCGACTCGCAAATCCCCGTGTCCCACGCCCGGTCCGGGAAGAGCGGGATGACCTTGCTCAGGCCTGTCCCGTCGGGCATCGCCGCGGTGCACGCCACCACCTTCGGGTCGCGCGCCATGAGATCGGCCAGCGCATCGCCGAACGCCGAAGTGAACGTACGCCCGTCGCTCTTGAGCTCGACGCGGCAGCCCTCCGCGTCCGGATCGGCCAGCGCCCGGAATGACGGCGGCGAATGGAACCGCGACGAGTCCTTCTCGCTGAACTCGAAGCCC
>CAZMPE010000426.1:0-2521 GCA_964567955.1 uncultured Phycisphaeraceae bacterium
GACGGACCAGCACAGCCAGGTGCAGCTCTATCGCGAGGGGCCGAACGACAAGGTGTTCTGCCTGGTCGAGGTCGAGACGTTCGGGCAGCACGACGTGGCGATCCCGACGGGGCTCGGCGTGGAGGCGATCGCGTACCTGGAGGGGCAGTCGATGACGACGCTGCTCAACGCGGAGAAGCGGGCGACGGAGTACGCGCTGGTCGAGAGCCAGCGGCCGAACTTCACGATCAAGTTCCCGAAGATCGACGCGTACCACGTGGGGCAGTTCATCTATCTGTGGGAGATGGTGACGGCGTACGCGGGGCTGATGCTGAACATCGACGCGTACAACCAGCCGGCGGTCGAGACGGGGAAGGTGGCGACGTTCGGGCTGATGGGCCGCGCCGGGTACGAGAAATGGAAGGCGAAGGTGGACCAGACGCTCTCGGCGACGCGGTGGACGATCAACGGCTGAGGGCCCCCCACCGCCCGCGCGTCGCGGTGACGAGACCGAACACGGCGATCGCGCCGATGATGAACAGGGGAAGGACGACCGCGAAGGCGTGCCAGGAGCCGAAGTCGGCGGAGGGGGCGGCGCGCGAGGCGAAGTTGGCGACGAAGAAGGCGGTCATCATGCCGACGACGCCGAACCTGAGCAGCGCGACGACCATGCCGAGCAGGACGACGAGGATGAGGACGATGAGCGGGATCGAGACGCCGCGCCCCGCCTCCTGCCCGTAGATGATGATGCCCATGAGGAGGATGAGCAGGCCGACGCTGAGGATCACGCGCCGGAAGATGAGCTGGTGGAGGACGAGGATGAGGAGGACGAGGAAGGAGTTGATGACGGCGGTGGAGACGCCGTCCAGGTAGCCCGCGAGGGCGTGGCGCCACGAGACGAGCGAGTACTGCTGCCAATCGCCCAGGCCCCGGATGGCGGGCCCCGACACCAGGGAGTCCGCGATCAGGTAGCCGACGCGGGCGAGGGTGATGACGCCGGCGCAGGCGCAGCCGGCGAGGATGTCGCGTCCGACGCCGGGGTCCGACCAGCGCCCGGCGACGATGCGCGACCAGGAGACGAGGACGCTGGGCCAGACGCGCCGGCCGTAGGGCTCGAGGGCGAGGTACGAGAACCACCCGAAGACGCCGATCATGATCCCCTCGCCGAGGACGCCCATGATGGTCTGAAGCTCGCCCGAGAAGAGGCGGTGGGAGCCGAGGGCGGGCGCGATCATGCCCGAGACGGCGAGGATGATGACCAGGGCGCGGGCGCCGCGCCGGTCGACGCGGCCCATGCGCAGGTTGCGGCGGGCCAGGAGGAGCACCGTAGTGATGAGGATCGTGTTAAGGGCGATGGCGAGGATGCGGGCGAACCCGGCGATGGCGGTTTTCGCGCTTTCGGTCCCGGGCCAGTCCCAGGGCTCGAGCACGATGAAGTGGTTGAGCCGCCCGTCGAATGCGCCGGCCTCGATCTGGATCGGCACGTCGGGGCGCTCCGGCCAGGCGCCCGTCCACGCGCGACGCTCGTCGCAGGTCACCTTCGGGTTGAGGCGGGGCGGCGCGGGCGTGAGCGATGCCGGATCGAGCCCCGCGGCGGCGAGGGCGCCGACCCAGTCCGGCTCGGGCAGGGGGCCCTCGGCGGAGGAGTACTCGGGCGGCATGCTCATGAGACGCAGCAGCCGGCCCTCGGAGTCGACCTCGATGAGCGCCTCGCCCCGGTCGAGGGAGAGCGGGTTCTCGGGGCGCACGGGCCCGCCCGTGAGGTTGCCAAAGTAGAGTTCGGGCTTGATGGCCCGGGGCGACTGCCGGTACCACAAGGGCATGGCGGCGGGGCGGGCGACGCGGACCTTCTCCAATCGGTCGGGGGAAGCATCCTCGGTCTTGAGCCACCACAAGTAGGCGTTGTCGACGCGGTAGCCGAACGCGCTGTCGCCGGCCTCGAGCGTGTAGCCGAGGGTCGCGAGCAGGTTGCGCGCGCGGTCGACGAGCACCTCCGGCGGCTTGTCCAGCGGCGCGAGCGAGCCCAGGCCGATGCGGGAGGTCTGCCAATACGACGCGCCGACGGCGAGCGCGACGAGCAGGAAGCACACGACCGCGATGGCGGGGTGCATGGTTCCGACTCCGCCGGACGCGGCGACGAGTTCGGGCGAGGGGGTCTCTCCCGCGGCGAGCGCGGCGGCGAGGGGGTCGCCGCCGGGGAGTGCCGCGGCGACGGCGACGGCGGAGGGGGGCCGGTCGGCGGGGATGGGGGCGAGGCAGCGCTCGATGACGGCCTCGACGGCGGGATCGGCTTCGTCGCCGAGCGTGGTGAGGGCGACGCCGCTCCTGTGGCGGCGCTGGAGTTCCTCGATCGAGTCCGTATCGTGAACGGCCCGGCCGGAGAAGAGCTCGTGGAGCACGAGACCGAGCGCGTAGATGTCGCTGCGCACCGAGACCTCGCGGCCCTCGAGTTGCTCGGGCGCCATGTAGGCGGGGGTGCCGGCGCGGGCCTGTCCGGCGCCGAGTTCCGCCGCGAAACCGGCGACGCCGAAGTCGGTGATGC
>CAZMPE010000427.1:0-2517 GCA_964567955.1 uncultured Phycisphaeraceae bacterium
GTCCCCGGCAAGGCCGTCGACCAGATGCTCATCGAGATGGCCAAGGAGATGCCGGCCGTCATCGTGACCGCCGACGTCGGCCTCGCCCGCGTCGCCGTGATCCAGGGCGTCAAGGTCCTCAATCTCAACGACGTCGCCAACGCCCTGAAGCCCGCCCTGATCCCCGGCGAGCAGCTCTCCATCAAGCTCCTCAAGCAGGGCGAACAGCCCGGCCAGGCCGTCGGCTACCTCGACGACGGCACCATGGTCGTCGCCGAAAACGGCGCCGGGCTCGTCGGCCAGCAGGTCACCGTCATCCTCACCTCAAGCCTGCAGACCTCCGCCGGCCGCCTCCTCTTCGGAAAGGTTCTCGATCTCGGCGAGCCCGAGACCCCTCTCCCGCCGCCCGAAGACGCCACCGCCGCGCCGGAAGACCCGCCCCGCTCCGCCGCCGGCGCCGAGGCCGACCCTGCGCCCCGCAGCCCCTTCCCGCCACACCCGCCCCGCCGCCCGAACCCCGCCCGCAATCCGCGCCGCTGACCCCGCCCCCGCGTGAGGAATCGGCGCGATCGTCGCTGGCGATGGGTCGGGTACGACCACCACGGGCCGCCAGGACAGGAGACCGCACTCCGAGATGGACCGTTGTTCTCCGGGCACGCCGACGCGAAAGCGCGGCGTCCCGTTTTCCCGCGGACTCAGGCCACCACCGCCTCCGCCTCGATCTCGACGAGCATCTCGGGATCGACCAGCTTCGACACCTCGACCATCGTCGACGCCGGCCGGATCTCGCCGAAGAACTCCCCGTGCGCCCGCCCCACCTCTTCCCAACGTGAAATATCGGTGACGTACACGCGCGTCCGTACCACATCCCGCAGGCCCGCCCCGGCGCGCTTCAGCGCATCCTCGATGTTCTTGAGGCACTGCTTCGCCTGCGCGTACGCGTTGCCCCTGCCCACCAGCTTCCCCGCCCCATAGTCCATCGCCGTCGTCCCCGCGACGTGCACCACGTTCCCGATCCGCAACGCCCTCGAGTACCCGACAATCGGCTCCCACGGCGAGCCCGAAGAAATCAGCGTGCGTTCGATCAACGTTGTTTCCTCTACAGCTTCTTCAGCGCCGACACCAGCCCGTCGATGTGGCCCGCCTCGTGCGCCGCCGAGATCTGAACCCGCAGCCGCGCGTGCCCCTCCGGCACCACCGGGTACCCGAACCCGATCACGAACACGCCCAGCTCCAGCAGCCGCTTGCTCATCGCGATCGCCTTCGCCGTGTCGTGCACGATGATCGGCAGGATCGCCGTCGGGCTCTTGAGCACGTCAAACCCCGCCGCGCCGATCTTCTCCCGCGCATACGCCACGTTCTCCCGCAGCTTCGCCACCCGCTGCGGCTCGCGCATCAGGATCTCGATCGCCTTGTCCGCGCTGCACGCCACCGTCGCCGGCAGCGCGTTGCTGAAGAGCGTCGGCCGGCCCCGCTGGATCAGCAGCTCGATCACCCGCTTCGGCCCCGCGACGAACCCCCCAGCCCCGCCCCCCAGCGCCTTGCCCAGCGTCCCCGTGAAGATGTCCACGCGCCCGGCCCCGCCGCTGCCATCCACCATCCCGTAGTGCTCGTGCGTCCCCCGCCCCAGCTTCCCCATCACCCCGTGACCGTGGCTGTCGTCGACGACCAGGATCGCCCCCGCCTCGTCGCACGCCTTCCGCATCGCCGGAAGGTCCGCGATCGACCCCTCCATGCTGAACACGCCGTCCGTCACCACCCAGATCTGACCGGTGACGTCCTTGTTCGCCCGCGCCTCCTTCAGCCGCTCGCGCAGCCCGCCCGGCCCGTCGATCACGTTGTTCTTGTAGACCGTCTTGTGCAGGCCCTTCTTGATCACCGTCGCCAGCCGCACCGCGTCGATGATCGACGCGTGGTTCAGCTCGTCCGAGATGATGATGTCCCCCGCCTCGCACAGCGTCGGAAAGACCGCCTCGTTCGCATTCCAGCAGCTCACGTAAGTCAGCGCCGACTCCGTGCCAACGAATCGGGCAATCGTCTGCTCGATCTGCCGATGGCAGTCGAGCGTCCCACAAATGAACCGCACCGAAGCCGTCCCCGCGCCGTATTTCTTCAGCCCCTCGATGCCAGCCGCGACCACTTCCGGATGGCTCGCCAGCCCCAGATAGTTGTTCGAGCACAGGACAATCACCTCGCCCCGACCTTCAATCGTCGCCGTCGGCCCCAGCGGCCCCGTCACGCTGTAGAAACTCTTGAGCTGCCGCGAATCGGCGAGGGATTTGAGCAAATCGCGTGCGCGGCTATCGAAGTTTGAGTTCGGCATGGGCTATTGCGAGACATCGAGTACCAAGTACTGAGTACTTAGTACGGCATGGACAGAGGACTCCGCGTTTCTACGCGCATCTACTTTGGACCTTGGACTTCCAGCACGACCTTGATCGCCTCCCCCGCCTGCATCAGCTTGAGGCCTTTCTCGAAATCGGCGAGCGGCAGGCGGTGTGTCACAATCTGGTCCAAATGCAGGCGGCCGGACAAGAG
>CAZMPE010000428.1:0-2508 GCA_964567955.1 uncultured Phycisphaeraceae bacterium
GAAGCGGAAGCGTCGCCGGCGCCGCGGCCGGCGTCGGGGCGGCGGCCCGTCCGAGGGCGGACCGCCCGCGGGCAATCCCGGTGGCGGCCCGCCCGGCTGAGGCGCGCCGACGCGGGAGCGGCTATCGTCCCCGGAATGACCGACAAGGCCGCCCAGCAGCAGCGCCACACGTTCAAAGAGACGATGGTCTCGATCGTCATCGCGTTCGTGCTGGCGTTCGTCTTCCGGGCTTTCGTGGTCGAAGCGTTCGTGATTCCGACTGGTTCGATGGCGCCCACCCTGATGGGTGCGCACATGCGGTTCACCTCCCCCCAGACGGGCAACACCTGGGCGGTCGGACCCTGGCACTACTTCGACTCCCAGCGTCAGAGCCCCCGACCGATCCAAGGGCCGCTGTCGGTGCACGATCCCCTGTCCGGCGAGGAGATCGACGTGCGGTCCGTGCCGTTGCGGTCCGGCGATCGCATCCTGGTCTTCAAGTACCTCTACTCGTTGTACGACCCGGCGCGCTGGGACGTCGTCGTCTTCAAGTCCCCGACAACACCGCAGACGAACTTCATCAAGCGGCTTGTCGGCCTCCCCAACGAGCAACTCGCGCTGGTGGACGGCGATGTCTTCTTCCGGCGGCCCTCGGCGTCGGATGTGTCCGGGCCGGAGGAAGTCTGGTCGTTGCCGGGCTGGAAAATCGCCCGAAAGCCCGAGCGCATCCAGCGCGCCGTCTGGCAGCCGGTCTTTGACAGCCGATTCACCCCCCTGAACCCGATGCGCGACGGACGCCCCTGGTTCGAGCCGCCCTGGCGCGGCACGACCCCGGGCTGGACGATCGACGGCGGGTCGGTGTACCGATGGGAAGGGGGCGGGAGCGCGGCCCTCGCGTGGGATTCGACGCGTCGTCCGATCGACGACCGCTACGCGTACAACGAGGCCGGGGCGTACGACGCGACGCCGAGGTTTCCGGTGGGGGATCTGCGGCTCCGTGCCGGCGTGCGGCCGGACGGCCCCGGCGTGTCGGTGTCGGCGGTGGTGATGGCGCGCGGGCACGAGTTCCGGGCTCGTCTTTCGGCCGGCGGTCCGGCGGTTCTGGAGATGCGCGAACTGGCGGACGGCTCGCCATGGAAGGAACTGGTTTCGGCGTCGGCGGCCGGAGCGCTCGCGCCGGGAGCGGTGACCAACGTCGAGTTCTGGCACGTCGATCAGTCGCTCCAGCTCTGGGTGGACGGCAAGCGCGTGGCGTACGCAGAGTACGACTGGTCACCCGCCGAGCGGATCCAACTGGCGACGGGCGCGACGGCGGGCGACATCGTCCGGACATGGAGCGACCGCGGCGTGAACATGCTCAAGAACCCGAAGCTCTACCGGGGCGCGGAGCCGCGCTGGGAGTTCGACGGCGGCGCGTTCACGCTGCACTCCGTCGGGCTCGAGCGCGACATCTACTACCAGCCCGGCGATTACCGGCACGGCCCCATGAACAACTCACCCTCCGCCGCGACGCACCCCGTGAGCACGCCGTCGCTGGGCCCGGATCACTTCTTCGTGTGCGGCGACAACAGCCCGCAGAGCGAGGATGCGCGCCTGTGGGGACGGCCCGACCCGTGGGTGAGCGCGAGGATCGATCCGACGGAGGCGGTGGTGCCCCGCGATCTGCTGATCGGCAAGGCATTCTTTGTCTACTTCCCGTCGCTCCTGCGGGGGGAGCAGGGGCCGATGCCGGTCCCCGACTTCGGCCGCCTGCGGTTCATCTGGTGAGCGCGCCCGTATAGTTGACGCTCAACCAGGAGCCGCTCCCGATGCCCGAATCGACGCCCGCCCAGCCCGCCGCCAAGTCCATGGACGAGATCATGTCGCTGTGCAAGCGCCGCGGCTTCGTCTACCAGGCCAGCGAGATCTACGGCGGCATCAACGGCTTCTGGGACTACGGGCCGCTGGGCGCGCAGCTCAAGAAGAACCTGCGCGAGGCCTGGTGGCAGGACATGATCATGAACCCCTGCTGGGGGCGCAAGGGCCCGAACGGCGATCGCGTCCGCTGCGTGCCCCTGGAGACCTGCATCATCCAACACCCCAAGGTGTGGGAGGCGTCTGGTCATACTTCCGGTTTCAACGATCCGAGAGTTGACTGCAAGGCATGCAAGGCGCGGTTTCGGGCGGATCACTTGAACGTCGTCAGCCTGAAGATCTGGCCACTCAGCGGAGAATCCGAGGATTATCTCTTTTGTGATGCACTGTCCCACGACGAGATCCGAGTCAAGTTCGCGAAGCAGATTGGCAAACTCACCGCGGGTTCACGGGCGGGCGAGGCGATTCTCCTCAATGCCAGATTCACAGATCTGAACGAGGAGGGTCGCAAGAACTGTCAGTGCCCAAACTGCGAACAGCGCGGTCATTTGACCGAGCCCCGCCAGTTCAACCTCATGTTCAAGACATACATCGGCGCCACCGCGACCGAGGACGACGTCGCCTACCTGCGCCCCGAGACCGCGCAGGGCATCTTCGTCAACTTCAAGAACGTCG